>NZ_JADQ01000040.1:0-44217 GCF_000518465.1 Paenibacillus sp. J14
GGAATAACGCATTTGCAGGCGTATTTGAATGAGTACACCGTCCGCCGTTACCTGCGCATGACTTGTTCCGAGGAAGAGATGCGCCAAAACCTGCTGCAGATGTGCTCGTCCATTCCTGCGATCTCTTACGACCAGTTAGTTACACATCGACAAAAACACCCGTCCATTGCAACAGCGGCTTAATTCACTGCGCCTGCGCTCTCTTACCGTCAGTTAATCTCAAGTCGTGGGATCTCACCAGTTGCGGATGCGGCTTAATCGAGAGGGATTTCGAGCACTCCATATTTAGTGAGTTGTCCTTATGTATTTATTTAGACACCCGTATTTATCGAGTCAGCCATATTTTTGCAAAACCACTTAATTGCCTTTTTGAAACGTACTGATCAGCTCCTTGCAACTATTTTCATGACTTTATCGCTTTCTTAACTTCTGAGCATTTTCGATCCCCAGTTTTCACTTACTCCAACACCTGACGTAACGGGATAATGGTGTAAAAGGAGTGGGAGACTACAATAATTCTGCCCGTCACCACACCCTATCCCCTCACACCCCTACACAAGCGTAGACGTGAGTAACGTCAGGGAACGAAAGAGGGCGTATTCAAGTTGCAGAAAAATCAGTGAAATCGGATTTGACACAACAGGCTAAAATGTCAAAAGAAGCAGACCGGTTAACGGCTGCTTCTTTCCAGATCGTTCTTTGTTTTCGCTTTCATCTTCATTTTCGTTTTCAGCCTTGTTTTTGTCTGTCCTATTCCCGCAGCTCTTAGCGGCGCTTGCGACTGTTCTTCATCAGCGTCATTCGCCGGGAATGGCGAAGCCAGGAATAATAAGATTTTAGATCACGTAATTCAATGGTTTCCGACATCCGTCCAAGAAAGGTAACGATGATCATGCGGTGCATCGGGCGTCCGGCAAGGTCGAACTCGCCGGGAATTTCCGCAAATTCGGCCACCATCACAAGATCGTCATCAACTAAATAGACGTCCTCTTCTTTGCGATAATATGGCGTAATGCGTCCCTGCTTTAAACATTCCCAAGCCCATCCGGCAATCTGTTCAAACCCGACATTATCCCGATCAATTCTGTCCTGGTATCGGAGCTTGGCATGGTTCGTTACTACGATATCGGCAACTCTCTTGTCCCCTAGTTGAATATAGAAGGATTCATAGGTTCTCCAGCGTTCCGTTGCCTTGTCTCTCATGCCGCACCTCGCATTTTATAGGTCTTTATGGATAGAAAAGTAGGTCATTTGCCAATAATTAGGACTTTTTAACTATGCTCTTTTACCTATTATATTACAACAATCCCTAATTTTCTACAAGATTTAAGTATTTTTTGCCAAGAAAAAACGGGTCGATAGAACTATATTTAGCGCAAAAAAATCTGCAAGAGTTCAAACGCAAAAAAGCCGCGCAACGGTTGCTCGCTGCGCGGCTTTTTGCATTCGGAATCGCTTGATCTACTTCAATTAGAGTCCGTAGAAGCGGGTTTTGTCCGGGACGTCCTTGCTGTATTCGGTTTTGATTTCCCCACGGTAAGACCGCTCGATTTTGCGAACATAAGATAACTTACGGATATTGCGCATCGTCTCTTCCGCTCGATCTGCATTCACATACATCACCACGTAATGCATGCGGCGGGATAGATAATGCACGCTTCCGTATTTTTCTAAGTTCCTAGCCGCTTTCAAGTCACTCACCCATATGATATATCCTGTACGCTCCGGAAACATGACTTTCCCCTCCCGTGGCTTAACTACCTGGAAATTCCGGTAACAATGATCCGGAATGATCGGCTGCTTACTCGCTTAGCCGCAACCGCAGCTTCCACCAGCGCCGCATCCGCCTTTTGGATTCGGATCATTGCTCGGCACCTTGATCGTATCGGAAACGGCATGTGCTATCATTTCCGACATCTGGTGAAGGATATCGTCGAGCTCGTTCTCAGCAGCTTTAAACTTCCGAACTGCCTCGAAACGCTCTAACTCTCGCTCCACCTCGGCCACTTTCTCCTTGGCTTCGTGATAATTTGGATGGTAATGTCCGAAGCGTTCGGTTTCCCGGAACAGCTCCTTCTGAGCTTCCAGCTTCTTGACCCATGCCTGAATTTCGCTATCTTCTTCCACGCGCTTTTTCCAATACAAATATTCGGATACAGCGGCGGATTGGTTTATCATATCGCCCAATTCATAGGCGTTGATCAGCACTTCGGCCATGTCGACCGTATTCTTCGCGACTACGCTCATGAATTTTCATCTCGCTTTTGCGGTTAATGTTCCACCCAATAGGTAGACGTCACTATCATACCACAATCCTTTAGCGAGCAGAAGAGGTTCATCCTTCCTTGACTCTCATTTGCGTATGCCTGCTGGGAGAATTAGGCGAATCGCTTGCCAATCTCGGGGAGACAGCTGCACTTCCTTGTCTGAGGTGTCCTTCTCCTGAGCCGCTGATGACGGAACCTGCCGCACTCTGACAAGCCAATCCGATTCGCCCTCCACGATGGCCAGCGGCACGCAAACCACGGTATCTCCGCCGATCTGCAGCATGAGCTTGGCAGACCAGGCCAAAGCTCGTTCGACCAGTTCACGGGCGGTCGAAGCGTGATAACGCCGTAATTCCTTCCACCACATGACAGGGATCTCCGATAAACCCGGGAACAGCTCGTCTACATCTGGCGGGCGGGTTTCCTGCTCATAAAAGTGCAGATCTGCTCCTTTATAAATCCAACCTTGCCCCTTCTGCACGATCTGCTCCTTGTCATTTGACCGGGTGACCTCTATTTCCGTAAGCTTCGGAAGCACCGGATCATCAGGGACAGAAGTGCCCCGTTGAGCCGGGGCCAATCGCTCACTATCCAGAATCTTAATCACTTCTGCTTCGCTCTCCGACGTTACAAGAAAATGAAGGGGACCAATTCGCTCCAGCTTGCCGGCCAGCGATGCCAAGTCGGCAATACGATCCGCAGCTTCCGAATCTGCACAGCTGAGCAGCTTCACTTCGGTAAGCGTCGTGCGGCCGATTTCCCGCCCCCATTGGAGCAAGCTGTCTCGAACAGGCGCCGGCACTCCGGCGGAATGCTCCTCCAGCAACTGCAAGATCTCCTGCGGCGTACGCCCCAACCGACCGGCCTGCTCCAGACCTGCACGCGTCAGACGATATACGCTCATCATGCCGGACGAAGCCAGTTCCGCGCAAAACTCCAGCTCAAACCGGACCGTAAACGGCACGTCCGGCGGAACCAACAGCTCAAAATCCGGCTGCACGATAAGCTTCTCCTTCACCGAGGGGGAGGACTGAGGTGAAGGGAGAACCTCAGGCGAAGAAGTCTCCCGGTCAATCAGCCAACGGAACATCAGGCCATCCTCTGGATGGCGGCCAAGCTCCATCCAGCCGAAGCCGCATAAAGCTTCAAGCCAACCCTCGGTCCAAGCAGCGCGCTCCGGCGACAGGTCGCCTCCCCCAGCTCCCAGCAACCCCTGATCTTGGAGCGAACCAAGCAGTTCCTCCACCGAATACCAGACGCCGCGTTTCAAATCCGGTGCCGTGAGTCGTAATGCGACATGCTGCAGTCCGACGTCCGCCGGAACATAGCGCTGTAGTATCTCGCGCAATAGGACGAAGTTCATTGCGGGGACGTCCAAGGACAGCCAGGCAGCCATTCCCGGTACATCCGTCCGCCAAACGGCCCTCTCCTTGGCGATCAATCCTAGCGCCAGCAGCAGATCCATAACGACCGCTAACGCCGGAGAATAAACGTCGGGGTGTGGATAGTTAAGCTGCAGACCTGCGATATCTTCGGCTTTCAGTACAATTCGATCTTCCAGCTTACTGCGTTCCTTCTGATGGATAGTCCCTTTCGCCGTCATCCGCAATCCATTGCCCGCAATCCAAGTCAAAGCGCGGAATAAATCTAAAGCCAATCCAGATTTGGCCTCTCGTTCAAGTTCCACACGCGCCGGGTTCTGCTCCCGCAGTTCCGTATAACCCCATGTCTTCCACAGGTCTAGCTGACGGTCCAGCGGAATGTAATACAGCTTCTCTCCCCAAGCTTTGCGAACCGCCGCGATCTCCCCGGAGCGCAGGAGTACCGGCAATGCAGCACGAACGTCAGCCCCACTCATGCTGCCAGCCGCGGCGACGTTCGCCTGCTCCAGCCGAAACGGCTGTCCTGCGTAACGCCAAAACAGAAGTCGGAGCGCCTCGATCTCCACTTCGTTTAAATGACCTCGAACCGGCTCATCTACCAAAGAACCTTCGTACGCCGGCATTTCTGACCGACCGCTCATGCTTCGATCCCCTCCTGCTCACGCCGCACGGCATACTCATACCCTTGCTCCAACAAAAACAACTGCCTCCGGAGCGCAAATTCTTGTTCACGAGTATTCTCCGACACGAGAGTATAAAAGTAAGCTCTACCCCCGTCTCGCTTCGGCCGCAGAATTCGACCGAGGCGCTGCGCCTCCTCTTGACGCGAACCAAAGCTGCCGGAGATTTGAATCGCCACCGACGCATCCGGCAAATCCACCGCAAAATTAGCTACTTTAGATACGGCCAGGACCGGAATTTCCCCTTCGCGGAATGCCTGAAACAATCGGCTTCGTTCCGCCTGAGGCGTACTTCCGGTTATGAGCGGAACATGGAGTTCTGCGGCGATGCTTTGCAGCTGATCTAAATATTGACCGATAATAAGCACCTGACGATCTCGATGCCGGTCCAGCAAGCGCCGCACGATCTCGTTCTTATACGGGTTCTCCGCGGCGATTCGAAACTTCTCCCGCCCTTCTGCGCGGGCGTATTGATTCTGTTGCGGTTCGGGCATCGTTACCCGGATCTCTTGACAATCGACCTGGGCGATAAAACCGCTCTCTTCCAGCGCTCTCCACGGGACATCATACCGTTTGGGTCCGATCAAGGAGAAGACGTCCCGCTCGCAACCGTCCTCACGAACTAGGGTGGCGGTCAGCCCCAACCGACGGGTCGCCTGAATATCAGCGGTTGCACGGAAAATCGGTGCCGGAAGGAGATGAACTTCATCGTAAATAATCAGTCCCCAATCCCGTTCTTGGAACAAGGACATATGCTTGAAGTCGTCTTCTTTTCGAGCTCGATGAGTCAAGATTTGATAGGTTGAAACCGTCACCGGCTTGACTTGCTTTTTCTCTCCCGAATACTCTCCAACCGCTTCCGGCGGTAAAGTCGTTTTCGAAGTAATTTCGGCGATCCATTGACGTACCGAGGTTACATTGGAGGTTAAAATCAGTGTCTCACACTGGAACCGTTCCATGGCAGCTAGGCCTACTACGGTCTTCCCTGCCCCACAAGGAAGTACGACGACCCCGCTACCGCCTTCGCCTGCTTTACCGGCAAATGCAGCGACTGCTTCCTGTTGGTACGGTCTAAGTCGAAACGGCCTTCCTCCTTCCAGTTCCTCTCGAAGCGCAAACTTCAGATTGCGGCCTTGGTGATAGCCCGCTTCATCCACGACAGGATAACCCAGCCGGGCAAGCTCCCGTTTTAAACTGCCGCGCGAAGCCGCCGAAAGAAGCAGATGATGCTTGTCCACCAAATTCCAGGTCCCTGCAGGTAAATCCAGTTGTCGGGATAAACGCTCCAGAAACTCTTCTTCCGCTCCAACATACTCCAGTTCCAATCGCTCCGCTTCATCTGGAACCGGGCGCAGCTTCAACTGTCCGAACCTTCCCATCCAGTTACGAATGTCCCCGGCTGCGCCGCTCGGCAGTCCATATCGGGCCATGGCCCTAAGCTCTTGCAGCACTCGGTCTGCGTCGATCCCGCAGGAAGCCGCATGCCACAAAGTGAGCGGAGTGATTCGATATGTATGATAATAAGCCGGGCTCTTCACCAACTCGGCATAATGGGACAACTGTTCCCGCGCCGTTTCGAAGCCGGGATGCTCCTTCTCCAGCAGCACCGTCAAATCTCGCTGAACGATACATGCTCCCGTTTCTATCATCGGTTATGCCCTCCTTTAGATCAGCCTCTTGCAACCAGCAAAAAGAGAAGTCCGCCGCCAAGGCTGCGAACCTCTCCCGCTTGCTACCTCTTTCGTCATTAATGGACCTGCTCCGAGATTTCAGACAGAGCCTCCCCGGCGTTGTCGGCAAAAATATTACGCACCGCCAAATCGCCAAGCGATACGATCCCGATCAAACGGTCCCCTTCGCATACCGGGAGCCGGCGGATTTGCTGCTCGGCCATCAGTTCTGCGGCCTCGTCTACCGACATCTCTTGGGTAGCGGTCTTGATCCCTTTGGTCATCACTTCGGTAACCGCCGTCGAGCCGGGACGCTTCTCGGCGATTCCACGGATCACCAAATCCCGGTCTGTGATGACGCCAATCAGCTTATCTCCGCCTTCCACTACCGGAATGAAGCCCGTGTCGTTCTCTTTCATTTTCACCGCTACTTCATATACATTATCCTGCGGCGACACAGTAACGACGTTCTTCGTCATAATCTCGCTGACTTTTCTCAACATAAATCCCTCCTTTGGACATAGGGTTCCAAAGTGGGAAGCCGATTATGCGCGGTCGTTCTGATAGGATTCCGCCATCGCCGCCAGCAGCCCCGCCGCATGCAGCATCGCATCTTCGTCAATATCGAATTTGGGATGATGATGCGGATACATCGCGCCTTTGCCGGGATTGCCCGCCCCAACAAACATGAAGCAGCCTGGGACTTGCTGCAAATAATAGGCAAAATCCTCCGCCGGCATGATCTTCGGCGACAACTCAGCCCGCAGTCCGAACACCTCCGGAGCTACTTTCCGAAAACGTTCGTATTCCCCTTCATCGTTCACTAAACTTGGGTACCCCATCATATAGTTGATCTGCGCCTTTGCGCCGTAAGCTTCCGCCGTGTTCTGGGCTAACGCATGAATCCGTTCGCGGATGAGCTCCCGCGTCTCCTCACGGAAGCAGCGGACCGTGCCGGACAGTCTGCAGCGGTCGGCGATGATGTTCTGCGCCGTCCCGCCTTGGATCGAGCCGATCGTCACCACGGCCGGGTCCAGCGGATCCACCGAGCGGCTCACCACGCTTTGCAGCTGCAGCACAAGGGCCGAAGCGGCCACCACGCTGTCCACCGTTTTATGCGGCATGCCGCCATGCCCGCCGCGCCCCTGCACATCGATGAAGAACTCGTCGGTCGAAGCCATCAGCGGCCCCGGCGCACTCGCTACCGTGCCGACTGGAATCGGTGTCCACAGGTGTACCCCGTAAATGACGTCTACCCCGTCCAGCGCACCTTCCTCGATCATCGACTTGGCCCCTCCCGGGCATACCTCTTCGGCCGGCTGGAAGATTAGGCGGATCTCCCCGCGCAGCTTCGCTTTTGTGCAGCTGTAATATTCCGCGAGTGCCAGTAGTGTAGCGGTGTGGCCGTCATGACCGCAGGCGTGCATCACGCCGGGGTGCTGAGAAGCGTACTCGCATGTTTTTTCGTCCTGGATCGGCAGTGCGTCCATATCCGCCCGAAGCGCCACCGTTTTGCCAGGAAGCTCTCCCCGGATGCGGGCTACAAGGCCAAACCCGCCGACATTAGTGGTCGTTTCGATCCCCAGCTCCCGTAACTTATCGGCAATCAGCGCCGAGGTCTCCTTTTCCATGAAGGAAAGCTCTGGATAGCGGTGAAAATAACGCCGCCGCTCCACCATGGATGGAAACAAATCGCTTAACAGCTTCTCCTCCATCGTCCCACTCCTCTTTCCACGATCTCGTTTAGCTTATTGTAGCAGAAAATGGGTGACTCGTTCAGATTTACATTAAGGAAAGGCGCCGATTTGCGAGGTTTTCCCATGCTTGCACAACCGATGGAAACATAATATCATGGGGATAAGTGTGATAACTTTGATGAAAAAAGTTCACATTTAAATCGAACCGTGAACTTTGGATCAATATTTTGAAGGGGGCACTCTTTACAATGATCGTAGAAAATACCGGATTGGACGGACTGCAAAGCGATTTGGCATACTTAGACGAAGCTGCGGAGAAGGTAGGCTTCATCCGTTGGCAATGGGAATATTACCGCGCTACATACGATTATAAAATCGAATATAATAACAGCGACTATTACCTCCGCATCAATACGCGGGTAGTCGAAGGCAAACTGGAACGTCCAGACACGGTACTGGCCATCGAAGCGGTCTATATGGGGCGGGCCACTTTTCCGCACGGCTTGGAGTATGAATCGGAGATTCCTGCGATGGTCATGAAGACCGCCAATCATAAGTTGACGGAATTAAAGGAACTTCTTGAGGCCTAATCGGTAACGCGATGAAAGAAGGCACAGAGAAACCAAGACGCGGAGCCCCCGATTTCCAATTGCTCATCTTAACCTTGCTGATGGCCGGTTTCGGAATCGTCATGGTGTTCAGCTCCAGCTCCAGCATCACGCTGGTTGATGCCAAATTTGGTTATGACCCGATGTATTTTACGAAACGGCAGATTATATTCGCCATAATCGGGTTAGTCGGCATGTTCGTGACGATGAATATCCCCTACGAGAAATATAAGAAGCTGTTTATCCCTGTGTTCATCCTGGCCATCATTATGCTGCTGCTCGTCCCGTTTATCGGCGGACGCATCAATGGCGCGACGAGTTGGTTCACGATCGGCACGCTCGGGATTCAACCAACGGAGCTGGCTAAAATCACGACGATTTTGTACCTATCGGCCCTCATTTCCAAGAAAGGCGAGCGGTTCCGGGATCTAAGAACCGGGTATATCCCGGTCATGGTCATCGTTGGCTTTGTCGCCGGCTTGATCATGCTCCAGCCTGACCTTGGCTCTTGTCTCATTCTTGTGGCTACCGCCGGGCTGATTATTTTCGCCGGCGGCGCGAATTTGAAGCACATTCTCGGTTCCATCGGGTTGCTCATCTTAGGTGCCAGCATTGTGCTGGGTGTCGAAGCATTGTGGGACAAGATCAATCCACCCGATCCCACCGTTGCTGCAAGCAGCGATTACCGGATGGGCCGGATCGAAGCCTTCCTCGACCCATGGCATGATACGCAAGGAACCGGCTACAACCTGATACAATCGCTCACTGCGATTGGCCATGGAGGACTAACCGGTACGGGATTTGGACAAGGCATTCAGAAGCTGCATTATTTGCCGAATGCGTATAACGATTTTATTTTCTCCGTCATTGGCGAAGAATTTGGATTTATCGGTACGTTGATCTTTTTACTGTTTTATATTTATTTCATATGGCGAGGACTGCTCGTGTCGCTGCGCTGCCAAAGCACCTTTGGCACGTTAGTTGGGGTTGGGATCATGGGCTTGATCGCCATCCAGGCGTTCGTGAATATCGGCGGCGTCACCAATACGATTCCGGTGACTGGTGTTACCTTGCCCTTCATCAGCTACGGCGGCTCTTCGTTGCTTGTGATGATGGTCTCGATGGGCATCGTGCTTAGCATTTCGCGGGAATCTTCTCTGCCGATGAAGCAGGAGCGCACGAAATCGGTGATCATTCGCGAACCAACGCCGTTCGAACTGCGCAGAGAAGCCCGGCGCGGCTTATAATTTAAAGCTAATAAAAGAAGACTACGGAGGGATTCTCCGTAGTCTTCTTTATGCTTAAGCATATGCCAGCAATCCGGTCATTCGAGGCCGAAAGCGAAACTCAGGTATGCTGCAGAAGGTCAAGGAAGGGGCGATCAGATTTCATCGTCCTTAAACGCCACGCCCTCGACTTTTACATTCACTTCTACAATTTTAAGTCCTGTCATGCTCTCTACCGCTTCTCGAACATTTTGCTGAAGCATCCGGCAAACTTCGTGGATGGGGGTCTCATATAACACGATAATTCGCAGGTCGATTGCTGCCTCCAATTGACCTACTTCGACCGTGACGCCCTTTTGCACATTTTTGCCGCTTAACCGTTTAGCCCAACCTTCGGACAACCCACCGGACATCGCGGCGATCCCCGGTGTCTCTAGCGCAGCCATTCCGGCGATTTTGGCGACAACATCATCAGAAATCCGAATTAGCCCGTTATCCAACTGCAGTTGTTCGGTCATGGTCATTCCTCCTTCAACCTCATTAATTTCATTGTAAATCGGAAGTCGGATTAAAGCAAATGTAGACCTTTCGTCTAATTTTGAGTAAAATTGTTACGTTCAGTTTTTTGCCAAAAAATGACTAACTCGAGGTGTACCATGAAAAAGTTGATCTCACCTGCTTTGCTGCTGATTTTCTTTGCACTCAGCGCCATTGGTCATTACGCGCATTGGTCAGCAACGCTTGAATTTATCATCTCCGCGATCGCCGTCATCCTTGTGGCGGGCTTTCTCGGCCGGGCAACGGAGAGCGTCGCGCATTACGCGGGTCAACGGCTGGGCGGCTTCCTGAACGCTACCTTCGGGAATGCGGCCGAATTAATTATCGCCATCATGCTGGTCCGCGAAGGGTTGTTCGACATGGTGAAGGCCAGCATTACCGGGTCGATCATCGGCAACCTGCTGCTCGTGCTTGGACTTAGCTTGTTTGCCGGAGGTTTAAAGCACAAGGTGCAAAAATATAACGTCACGTTAGCCGGCATGAACGGCTCGCTGATGATTGTAGCGATCATCGCCTTGTTCGTCCCAGCGATCTTCCTGCAAACCCATGTGCTGCATGAGGAGGATCGTTCCACGCTCAGTTTGGTTGTCGCTGGCGTACTTATTGTCGCCTATATCCTCTGGCTGATCTTCTCCATGATTACGCACAAGAATCATCTGGCAGATATCAGCGAGAAGGACGCAGAAGAGCTTCCGCATGAACATGCCCCCACCTGGTCCAAAGGGAAGTCGATTATATACCTGGTGATTGCTACTGTGATGGTTGCGTTCGTCAGCGAATGGTTGGTACATACGCTGGACACCCTGACCGCCGATTTCGGTCTGAGCGAGTTGTTCGTCGGGGCCTTCGTCGTTGCGATTGTCGGGAATGCCGCCGAGCACAGCGCGGCCATCATGCTGGCGATGAAGAACAAAATCGGGGCAGCTGTAGAAATCGCCGTAGGTTCCAGCTTGCAGATCGCTTTGTTCGTGGCTCCGGTGCTGATCTTCGTCAGCCATCTGTTTGGCAACCCGATGGATATCGTATTTACCGTCATCGAGCTAGCCGCGATTGGCGTCTCGGTGTTTATCGCCAAGTCCATCACGCAGGACGGCCAAACCAACTGGTTTGAAGGGGTGCTGCTGCTGGCAGTGTATATCATTCTCGGCGTCTCGTTTTATCTTGTATAACCTCCAACAACAAAAACAAGCGTATGTCTTCGGCAACTTCCGAAGCATACGCTTGTATTATTTCGCAGCAACAGCAAACGCCTTACTGTTGTCTATTGTTCATGGCTTCATACAGCGAGGCCAAGTTACGTTCCAATCTGCTGAGGATTTGTTTCCCTACCGTTTCTTGAATAAGTCCGACGCGAATCGCGTAATCTACTTGTCTGGAGAATCCATACATCTGGGTATCCAGCACTTCCTCATAGAGAGGGCAATAACGTGTGGCCAAGTTCTCCATCTGTACTTCGATCAGCTTCTCAATTTTATCTGCATCTTCTTTCAGAAGATTAAGTGCCTTCAGGTTTAGTTGCTCCTGCAACTCAGATGAAGTCATGCTTCTTCCCCCCTATGTCCAAAATCGCCTACCATTCATCTCTATTCTTAATATTAGACGAAATCGAGGGTCAATACAAGAACCTGCTTAAATTAACCTATCTATGAAAAACCGCTGAACACCGCTGTTCGCAGGCATTAAAAAACACCCCCAACCTAAGTTGGGAGTGTTTCTCATTGACATTAATCAGCAACAACTTTGACGTCCAACCCGTGTTTGGCAAACACTTCGGTTACGGCTTTCTTCGCTTCTTCCGCATCCGGTCCGTGAACGTGGAGCTCATAGCTCTTCGTATTTACGAGTGTGGTGAAGAGGCCGAGGATACTTTTTACATCAATGTACTTATTGTCCGCTTGGAGCACAATGGAAGACGTGAACTTGCCTGCTGTTTGGGCAATTTCGACTACCGCTTCATTGTTCGTGGCCATAGGATCCCTCCGTCTTTAACATTGGAAATAACATACTTCAATCATACATTGAATCCGCTTTCCTAGCAAGGAGGATTTCGGATTACTTCAGGTTTTCCGGGTTTAACCCCTCCAGCTCAGGCAGCACAAAAATGCCGTCCTTGCGGATCAACACATCGTCAAAATAAATTTCTCCGCCGCCGTAGTCCGGACGCTGGATCAACACAAGATCCCAGTGAATCGAGGAACGGTTGCCGTTGTCGGCCTCCTCATAAGCTTGACCTGGGGTAAAGTGAAGGCTGCCCGCAATTTTCTCGTCGAACAAGATATCCTTCATCGGATGCAAAATATAAGGGTTAAATCCGATCGCAAACTCCCCGATATATCTTGCCCCTTCGTCCGAATCCAGAATCTCGTTCATCCGTTTCGTGTCGTTGCTTGTAGCTTCAACGATCTTACCGTTCTCGAACCGGAATTTAATATTCTCAAACGTAATTCCGTTATACAGCGTTGCTGTATTGTAGCTGATCGTGCCGTTTACGGAATCGCGAACCGGAGCTGTATATACTTCCCCGTCCGGAATATTTTTCTGACCGGAGCATTTAACCGACGGAATATCTTTAATCGAGAAGGTCAGATCGGTGCCTGGGGCAACAATCCGGACTTTGTCCGTTCGGTTCATCAGATCGGCCAAGGCGTCTTGCGCCCGATCCATTTTGGCATAATCCAGGTTACATACGTCAAAATAGAAATCCTCGAACGCTTCCGTGCTCGTATTGGCCAATTGAGCCATGCTGGCATTCGGATAACGGAGAACCACCCATTTCGTACGTTTTACCCGTTGTTCGCTATGTACTGGGTGGGAATAAAGCGAATTGTACAGCTTCATTTTATCTTCGGGTACGTCGGACAGATCGTTGACGTTAGAACCCGCACGAATGCCGATGTAACAGTCCATCATTTCCATCCGTTTCAAATCGTATTCTGCCCACGTTTTGATGCCGTCTTCCGTAGCGTATTTTAACTGTGCACGTTGCACAGCGCGGTCCGTAATCTCGACGAAAGCGTTCCCGCCCTTCTTACCAACCTCTTCCACGACCGCTTTCAGCAAATCGCGTTCATCGCCAATCATTTCAACCAGGACGTTCTCTCCCGGTTGTACATTAACGGAATAACCAACTAGGTTTTCCGCCAGCTTCTGAATTCTAGGATCTCGCATCTGGCTTCACACTCTCCTCAATATTCGTTGTGGGATTTGGCATTTACAACCCGTGCCGGCCGTCCAAACACCCCGTTGGTTTAACCATTGGTTAATTCTTCTGCTTTATTGTAGCACGATAGGGTCGGAAAGTCAGCCTGACCTAGGAAGTCATTCCCCCTACTGATAACCCCCAAACCGGTTATCGGTTCGCAGCACCTCCCGCTGCGGCACACCTTTTGGGGACAAGTAATTTAGTGTGGTCTCTGAGGTCAGCCTGGAAGGGAATCCCGATTTGCGATCAATCGTCAAATGGTAGACGACGGTCGCTTTCATCTGCTCAAGCATGACAGATAACTGCTTGCTGCCCGTCGTCCAGATCTGCGATAACTCATCCCGCAGCTGCTCTTGCTGTGAAGCCGACACCTGTTCTAACTTCGCCAATCCTGCTTCACGCGTAAGCTCCATTTCCGACAGCAAGCGATCCTTTAGCCGAATGGTGGCCTCGGCCGGATCCATCTCGATTCGAAGGACCTTGGTCCCTCGTGCTGCGCCGCTTTCGGAAGTGATCTTTTTCTTAGCGGCCATTCGGATTTCCTCTAGTTGTTCCAGCGGGTTTAGACGAACCACCCCTTGCAGCAGCGCATTGTGGTCATCGGATTGCACCTGCCAGTTCCCGTGCTCTAACCGGAGCTTGGCTTCCCAGCCGTTCGGCTGTGCGAGCCCCGCCGTTTGCAGATGACCTGCTAGGTGACCTCCCCGTTGACTCACAGGTTCGCCTCGGATACTTAATTCTTTATGCTCTTGAAGACGTCCCGTATAACTGAAGCTCTCCTCCAGCCCTTGCCCATTTCCACGCTGCAGGGCGGCTAAGCCGCGAAAGGTCAACGTATCACAGCCCGCCAGTCCGGACCAGGTGAAGTCAAACCACTGCTCCGGCGTTCTCGCTTCGTTGATCCCGCATGACGCCAGGATTACCGTAACTAGCAGGCCGCCGATGACCTTCCCTAACCGATATTTATACGTAGGCCATCTCCGTGATATCCCCTTCATACGCAAGCCCCCGCCTGAAAAAAATAAACCGGTTCTCCACCGGAGCATTCCTTATGCTAGTTCTAGCAGTATCCTGCCACGGGGACGGTCGCTCTATTCGCAGGTTCGTCCGATGATCCAAAAAAGAACGCTCCCGCCGTCCATAAATCCGGCGTAGAGCGTTCTCTACCAATTACACCATTTACAAGGAAGGGGCGTCTTCTCTGGAGCCGATTTGCGTCTGGTTCCGCCCATTGTTCTTCGCTTTATACAGTGCCATATCCGCCACATAGAACAGTGACTCCACACTAAGCTTCTCATCGTCTTTTCCCCACTCAGCGATCCCGCATGAGACGGTCACCGGCGGATCGGTATCCATCGCGACACGCAACCGGATCGTTTCTGCGATTTCGTAGCTGTTCTCTGCGCTCGCACCGGGCAGGTACACGGCCAACTCTTCGCCCCCCCAACGGGCGGCGATATCGGTCTTGCGGATCGAGTTCTTGACGATGGAGCACACCTGCTTCAGGATTTTGTCCCCAGTTTGGTGCCCAAACGTGTCATTGACCTGCTTAAACTGATCGATATCTACGATGATTAAGGAACCGTTCGCGTCTCTTTTCTGAAATTCCTTAATCGCATCATCAACATAATGGCGGGCATAAAGCCCCGTCAGCATATCCCGATTCGCCATCCGGCGTACCTCCGCATGCAACGACGCGTTGGCAATGGCCAGCCCGATATGGGAGGATAGGACCTGCAGCAGCTTATAATTATCATAGGAGAAGAAGCGTGGCTTGCGGTGAGCCAGCATAATGACCCCGATCACTTCACCCCGGACGAATAAAGGTGCAGTGATCAGCGAGCGGGAGTTCGTCTCCTCCATAAATCTTGAGGTTACCTTCCCGTAGGCTTGGAAGTCCGACAAGATGATCGGTTCCTGCGTGGAATAGACCAGCCCGCTGAATCCATAGGTCATCGAAAAATGCTCTTTCGACAGCCCCGGCACGTTGCAAGACATAATCTCAAACGTTTCTGTATGTTTGTTGACTTGAGAAATGCAGCAATATTCCGCTTGGAAGATCGATAGAAGCTCTTCGGTTGCAAATTGGAATACTTCCTTGAGCCGCAAACTTTGATTCAGTCGTTTCGTTAGTTCGTTAATCAACCTCAGCTCGTTAATTAGCAAGTTTGACTGTTCATACAGCTTCGCATTCTCAAATGCAGTGCCGGCCGTATCGGCCAACATGCTGATCAGCTGTAAATCCACATCATCGATCTCTTCCCGTTCGATTTGCAAATGGAAAACCCCGTACACCCCTTGTTTTCCGCTGAGAGGTACGGCGATTTCCAAACTGCTCTCGCCATCTCCCGTTGAGTCTATGATGTTCCTAGTTTGCATGCGCCCCTCCATGAATGCCCTCACGAGCAGTTCATCGCCTTGTCCAAGCAATTGAAATGATTTAACTCGCGGATCGAAGCTTACATGGTCCTGGGACATCAGCAACTCCAGACGGGCATTCGGATACATGTTGGACACCCGCTCGAACACCTCGGTCAGCACCGAATCTACGTCGATCTTATCATGAAGCTTCTGCACCATTTGAAACAGCTTGGAACGGCGCTGCTCCTCCCGTTTGGCTTGCTGTTGGATGCGCACCAAATCCGTAATGAACATGCCCTCAAAGCAACGATAAAAACAAGTTTGATACAGCCGAGCTGTCATCTTGGCAAACAAGAGCGCCTCTGATGTACAGCTCTCACGCATGAGACAGCCAATCATCGCAAACAACTCGCCATGAATGCGCGTATGCACCGGTACTGCCGCATAAACGCCGTCGGCTTTCTGGACTGCGATGGCTTTGCGTTCACACAGGCTCTCCTTGATGACCTCTTCCATTCCGCTAGGCCAGGAACGTTCCAGCAGCTGCCGCGGGTTTAGTGAATCGATTAGCAGCTTCTCGCCGCAGCTATCGGCAAGGAAGACATCGACCTCGCCGAGTTCCGGCATATCGGAAATCTGCTTGCGCCATTCTGCGAAGGCCTGTTTTAATATAGAATCAATATAAGGAAAATCGTGGACGGTAATATCGAGCTGCCGCAACCAATCTGTATGTTCGTTAAGATCATCAAGCCGCGGCAGGCCGGAAACGTTGTTCAGGTTCAGCATCGGCTGACCCAAGGATTGATCGGCCATAAAAATGCTCCTTTATATGTTACGTTGGAATTGTACCTCTCGACTGCAATAAATATTAAACGGACAAGCTCTTGCCCTCTGGAGTTCAAGCTTGTCCATCTCCGCCGTATCCGATCTGATATCTCTATTTTACTACCTTATTTAGGGTTTTGCATTATAAATCCTGCGGTTCAAGGCATTTTTTTGGGACTAAAGCCCTATCGACAAAAATCAGCCCATCTCAACAAACTCACTTATTGACTTTATAACCCCAATTCATATAATATATATTGTTGATGAAGACTGGATAGAGTCTTACTTAGGGCGTAACGCATGCGAGCACCCTCTCGGTTTTTGTTGCTGACGGGACAGCGGCTGAACTTTCCTGTCAGGGAGCGTATCATTATCTATCCTTCGCTCAACCAAACAAAACCCGCGCAAGTAGAACCCTAGACGAAATTTAACTAACAAAGGAGTCTACCTATACAATGGCACGTTACACTGGTCCTAAATTTAAACTCAGCCGCCGTCTTGGCATTTCCTTGAGCGGCACTGGCAAAGATTTGAAGCGTCCGTTCCCTCCGGGGCAACACGGTCCTAACCAACGCAGAAAAGTAAGTAACTACGGAGCACAATTGCTCGAGAAGCAAAAACTGCGCCACATGTACGGTTTGGGTGAGAAGCAATTCCGCACCCTGTTCGAGAAAGCGCAGCACATGCCTGGTATCGCGGGCGAAACGTTCATGATCTTGCTTGAAAGCCGTTTGGACAACCTGGTTTACCGTCTGGGCTTCGCGAACTCTCGTGCAGGTGCACGTCAGCTCGTATCCCACGGTCACGTAACGGTTAACGGCAAGAAAGTAGACATCGCTTCTTACCGCGTTAACGTTGGCGACGTTATCGGCCTGCGTGAAAGAAGCCGCGGTCTCTCTTCCGTGAAGGAAGCTCTGGAGAACCGCACACATCTTCCAGCTTACCTGGAATTCAACGACACGACGCTGGAAGGCAAATACATCCGTTTGCCAGAACGTTCCGAGCTGTCGCAAGACATCGACGAGAAGCAAATCGTCGAATTCTACAACCGTTAAGATTCGTATAAGCAAACCGACCCAAGTCGATAACGACTTGGGTCGGTTTTATTTATTTCTGTATGTTTCCAAGTTTGATAATCGAGCAAATCGCTTGCAAGGTTTCCCGATCCGCTCGTTCGGTATGTTCATTAAGAGCGATCACGATTCCATCATCTTCATACCGTGGAATGACGTGAAAATGAACATGTCGGATATCTTGGTCAGCTAGCGGACCATTACTTTGAACTATGTTGTAAGCCATACAAAAATGACTCTCCTCAAGCCACCTACATACCGTAACTAACATATCAAACAAATCGTTTTGAAGATTAACATCGTCGATCAGATGAAGCTGCTCAATATGTTGCTTTGGTAAAATCAACAAATGTCCCTTCGTGGCCGGATACAGATCGAATATGCATAGAGAATACTTGGACTCGTGTAAAACAACGGCATCCCGCGAATTTATAACTTCGCAAAGTATACAATCGGTCATAGCAGATCCTTTCCAAAGAGGAACAGGAAAAGTTCCGTTCCTCTTTTAACTGTGATTATTGATGTTTGTACGCAAATATCGGAGAAGGATCTTTATATAAAGTCAGATCCTCAATTCCATTCCGGCTTTGTGAATATCCGATTATATTATTTGAAGCTTCGCGAATTTACGCTTGCCAACCTGGATGATCTCGCCGCCCGTCAACTCGACTTCGGCATTCGGGTCGCTGATCTTCGCTTCGTTCAGCTTCACCGCGCCCTGCTGGATGCTGCGTCTTGCTTCCCCATTGGAGGCAGCGAATCCGATCAGTGTCAGCAGCTTGATCAAACGGATTTTACCATTGTCCAGTTCAGCAGCAGGAATTTCTTTCTCTTCAATATCTTCCGGCAGCGCCCGTTGCTGGAACACAGTGACGAAATGCTCTTGCGCCGCATCGGCGGCTTCCTGACCATGGTACATCCGAACAAGCGTATGAGCCAGTTTCATCTTGGCATCGCGTGGATGCACGGCCCCCGATTTAAGACCTTCCGTAAGCTCTGCCAGCTCTTCGAGAGACAGGTCAGTCACCAACTCAAAGTACTTCGTCATCAGCTCGTCCGGCACGGACATCGCTTTACCGTAGATTTCGTTTGGCGCTTCATCAATACCGATGTAGTTGCCAAGGCTCTTACTCATCTTCTGCACGCCGTCCAAGCCTTCGATGATTGGAGTCATGATGGCCACTTGCGTGTCTTTGCCATATTCCTTCTGCAGCGTCCGGCCCATGAGCAGGTTAAACTTCTGGTCCGTTCCCCCCAGCTCGATATCGCTCTCCAGCGCCACCGAATCCATGCCTTGCATCAGCGGGTAGAAAAACTCATGGATGCTGATCGGCTGACCGCTTGTATACCGTTTCGTAAAATCGTCGCGTTCCAGCATACGTGCCACGGTTACCTTTGCGGACAGCTTCACGACGTCGGCAAACGTCATCGGTGCAAGCCACTCCGAGTTAAAGTTGACTTGCGTTTTTTCCGGGTCCAGAATTTTAAAAATTTGCTTCCGGTACGTTTCCGCATTCCGTTGCACGTCTTCTTCGGATAATTGCTTGCGAGTTTCCGATTTACCGGTCGGGTCGCCGATCCGTCCCGTAAAATCGCCGATGATCAACTGCACCTGATGGCCCAGCTCCTGAAACTGCCGCAGCTTCTGCATCACCACCGTGTGACCGATATGAATATCCGGTGCGGACGGGTCCAACCCCAGCTTTACTTTGAGCGGCTTGCCGGTTACAACTGACTTGATGACTTTTTGCTTCAATTCATCCTCCGGCACGATCTCCACGACACCGCGGGAAATTACCTGAAGCTGGCGTTCCACCTCGGCCTGCTGGGCCGCGCTTAATTCTTCCCATTTCATTGCTCTTCTTACCTCCATATTCATTAGACCTGCTTAAGAAATCTAAACGCAAAAAAGCTCCTTCTCATCCCAAGGGACGAGAAGGAGCACTCGCGTTACCACCCTAATTAAAACCGCTTGCGGTTCCTGCAGCAAATTGCCAGACGTACCGATGACGGTTTTCACTTCATTCACATAACGGGATATCCCGGTACCGGACTACTAGCGCATCTTGACGCGCGTTCCCCCGGACGGCTCCAGACGGTAATTCAAAAGCGATCCGCTCATCGGTTCGCAGCAACCACCGATTCTCTGAGCAGCGGGAATCCGCCTTCTACTGAGTCTTTCTAAGCCTTTGTCGATTTGCAATTTAAAATATTATATAACATAGATGCATTCCCTAAGTCAAATCTACGAAAGCTAGGTCATAAGCAGGAAGTCGGCTTCGTCACACGCCAAAATACGCTGAAAAAACATCCAAATCCCCTTTTTTATGCTATAATGTTGCTGTTTATAAAGGAGGATCATGCATGGATCATGAGAACGACAAAAACTCCGGCAAGCTGCGGCGCAATAACCGGAGCGAAAAAACCGCAAAACCCGCCCGGAAGCGCAAAAAAGGCAGATTAGCCTGGGCGATTGTGGGTTGGCTCGTTCTGTTTGGATTTGCCGGCGCTCTGTTTGCCGGTGGAGCCGTATTCGGATACGTATCCTCCATCGTTAAGGACGATCCGGTGCGGTCGCGTGCCGACATTGAAGCAAAAATCAATCATAATGAAATGACCGGCTTCGCCTATTTCCGTGACGGCCAGCCGATCGGCCAGCTGCGATCGGAAGAGGATCGCCGTCCTGTCACCTATAAAGAAATCCCGCAAATCGTGATCGATGCTGTAATCGCTATCGAGGACAATCACTTTGAAGAACATATTGGGATCGACTTTAAGGGGACGTTGCGGGCGGTGAAGCAGCGGGTGCTCAAAGAGGACGTGCAGACCGGCGGCAGTACGCTGACTCAGCAGCTGGCGCGGCGCGTGTTCCTGAACCTGGATAAGACCGAAGACCGGAAGATTAAGGAAATGCTGCTCGCACTTCGGTTGGAGCGTTTTTTATCCAAGGAAGAAATCATTACAGCTTATTTGAATAAGGTTCCCTTCGGCAACGGTTCGAACGGGTATCAGGTTTACGGCATTAAAGCCGCGGCCAAAGGGCTCTTCAACGTCAGCAATCTGTCGGACTTGAATATCGCCCAAGCGGCCTATTTGGCGGGTCTGCCTCAGCTTCCCTCTACCTATTCCGCTTTTAACGGCAAAGGGGAGTTTAACGAGGAGGCGTTCGGGCGGGCGGTCAAACGCCAGCAGCTGGTGCTGCAACGTATGCTTGAGGAGAACAAAATCACGCAAGCGCAATACGATGAAGCGATGGCCTTCGATATCAAAGGATCGCTGGCCAAGCCAACGAAGAAGGCGTATGACACGTTCCCGTATCTGATGCTGGAGACGGAACGTCAAGGCGCCATTGTCCTGGCGATGCTCAACAATCCGGAGATGACCAAAGAAGAGATTGCCGCCAACTCCGCCATCCTCGAGGAAGCTCGGCAGGAGTTGCTGACCGGAGGCTACCGGGTGTACACGACCATCGACAAGAAGGTCTACAACGCTATGCACAAGGTATCGGAGAACGCGGACAATTTCTCTCCGTACAGTGAGAAGAAGGGGCTGGAGCAGGTCGCCTCGATGATGATCGATAACAAGACCGGCGCAATCCTTGGCATGATCGAAGGCCGCGACTTCTATACGGAGCAAATGAACTATGCAACGCAAATGAAACGGCAACCCGGCTCTACGATGAAGCCGATCGCCGCTTATTTACCGGCGCTTGAAGAAGGGTTAGTTCAGCCCGCATCGATCATTGATGATTCGCCGATTATTTTGAAGGACTACCAAAAAGGCTTCCACATCCCGGTGAACTCCAGCGGCGGCTATAAAGGGCTGGTGACCGCGCGGACCGCTTTGAATGAATCGCGGAATATCCCAGCGCTTAAAGTTTTCAACAATATCGTGGGCATCGACAAAGCTTGGGACTTTGCCAAGAAGCTGGGCATCACCACATTGGAAGAAGAGGATTACCATGCGCAAACCGGTGTACTTGGCGGCTTGAAGTATGGCGTCACCGTTGAAGAACTGACCAATGCGTACAGTTCTATCGCTAACGGGGGGCAGTTTACCGACGCATATATGATAGAGAAGATTACCGATGCGAAAGGCAACATCGTCTACAAACATGAGGTGAAGCCGGAGCGAGTCTTCTCCGAGCAAACGGCTTACCTGATGACCGATATGCTTCGCACCGTTATCACGGACGGCACCGGCAAATCGATCAAGAGTGACTTCAAGAAATATGGCAAAATCCCGGTTGTCGGCAAAACCGGAACCACACAAAACTATGCCGACGTCTGGTTCATGGGTTACTCGCCGGACGTCACGCTGGGCGTATGGATCGGGTATCGCGAACCGGTGAACACGCTGTCGGAGGCCGGCAAATCCCGGGCGCGCAAAATTTGGGCGCTCGTGATGAACGAGGTTACCGATAGCAGACCGGAATTGTTTACGACCGAAGCGTTCACGAAGCCGGACGGCATCGTGAAGAAGACAGTTTCCGGCTACAGCGGGAAGTTGCCTACCCAGTTGACCCAACAGGCCGGGAAGCTGGTTACGGATATTTTTAATGCGAAATATGTGCCAACCGAACCGGACGACGTATTGATTCGCGCCAAGTACGTGACATACGAAGGCATCAACTACGTGCCGCTCGAAACAACGCCTTCGGATATGCTTCGTGAGAAAGTTGTCGTGAAGCGCGAGACGCCGATCGAAGTGCTCAAGGAACAACTGGAGCAGGCGTTCGCCGGAATGTCCGGCAGTCACAAACCGCTGAGCTTCTACTTGCCGAAGGATGCCGGGGAGGATGCGCCTTACAAGCCAGATCCTCGTGTCGACGATGGTCAGGCACCAGCGCCTCCGGCGAATGTTGCCTTGTCTGCAGGCAGTGGAGCAGCGACGATCACGTTTAATGAAAATACGGAAAAAGACGTCGTCGGTTACCGTTTGTACCGCGCGGATGACGGCGTGACGTTCCAGTATACTGGGAAAGCCGCACTGGTTGGAGATCCGGCGGTAATTACCGACGATCGATTCGTTGGCTTCACCACCGCGTACTACGTCACGGCCGTTGATGTGGCCGGCAAGGAATCGGCGCCAAGCGCGATCGTTAACGTCTTTGGCGGCGGCGTATTCCCGGGCGACGGTTCGACGCCGGATACGCATGGTGAAATGCCAGGCGGCAGCGACGGCGGTATCATTGGCGACAATGGCAACAACGGTCCATTACCTTCATCGCCAGCTAACGTGAGCGTGAAGCAGGACGACCGCGGATTCACGGTGAGCTGGGATGCGAACGGTCCCCTTGACCTGGTGACGAGCTACAACGTCTACGTGTCTGATGCCCAAGGCGGCACCTACACGAAGGTCGGCTCCACCTCGGACCCGCACTTCTCGTTCAAGACCGACTCCAGCTCCGTCTGGATCCAAGTCACCGCCGTCAACGTGCTGGGTGAATCCCCGCCGTCGGCGCCGGTGCAGTATAGTAAGTAATGCAAAAGCAGCAGGTGTGGGCCTGCTGCTTTTTTGGTGCTGCTCTTTCTTGTGTGATCTTGTGCTCGTGGGTGCTCCTATTTCATCGAACCGTGAAACGATGTTTCCTTAAGGCTGTCCGTATAAATATATATGATTTTTCGAACATAATTCGCTGCAAACTACCCATTTGGCGGAAATATATTCGATTTTTCACATAAAATCTCAAAGTTCGGGCTTCAAGGGAGCGATTATATATGAAATTTCATATAGAATGGGCCAAATCCGCCATATTTGAGCGAATATATTCGATTTTTCATATATATTTCCGTTTCGGCGAAATACTCACACCCCCATTCCACACGACAAATTGGGATAATAACAATCCTTTATTATTTGTGGGAAACAAGGGAACACCTCCTAGACTTCTCGCTCTTCCCAACCTAATGGAGGAATAAAGTAAGCATCGTACTGCTCTTTCGCCAAGTCCGTTAACTTCTCCTTCCACTGCCAGTACTCATCCAGATAACTTTCCCCCTTCCCCATTCGCCAAAATAAGCTGGTTGGATCCTCTTCCGGAAAAGCCACCCAAGGAGGTAATATAAACAATGCTTCTTCTGAGCCGGATAATTTTTCGCGAGTTTCCATCAGGATTTTGCCGAGCCAATTTGCCCCAGACCCATCGCCGTTGTCACCCCAAAAGCGGTCATTCCTCGTATGTTCAATTAGCAAGCAATCTCCCGTAGATACTAGCAATCCCCTCAGTTCAGGATGCTGTTGGAATTTCGCCTCCACTGCTTGTCGCATGATTTTCAACTTCACTTGCTCCCAATCACTTAGAAGCGGCCGGGATCGATCTCTCCCCATCTGTGCAGCTTGAAAAGGGGTTTCCGCTTGTCTAATCGCTTCCTCATGTTCACTCCCCGCAAACTTCTGTGCCTGAAAAATAATGCTCCGACGTTGGCCAGACCTTATCATTTATCTCAATTGGATAAAGAGCAAAGTTGGTAAATTGTCCATAGGGACGATTTGTTTCGTAAAATCGGATCACTTTCTGATCCGCACGGACTTTCAACAACTCATTTCGGATGGACTCCGCCTTTTTTAACATTTCCTGTGCAATCCTTTGGATGTCATCCCTGTCTTCACCTCATCTCTCCGGCAAAGAATGTACTGGGGTGAATATCGATGGTTGTCAGCCTTCGTGCCCCTATTCTGATTCAATTTTCCAATTGAACATATCTTTAAAATCTTCGAAACAGCTTGGACAAACCCAATAGTATTTGTCTTCCGTTGCGTAACCTTTATCACATTCCTCAGGGAATTTTTTTCCAACAAAACTCACAATGGTCATGATCCCATGATTGATTCATAAGTAGGTAATTTTGAAATACCATCTTCTTACCCAATAAGTACTTTGCTTGGTTTCTTATGCGCCAATCGTTCTGATGGCTCACTATGATCATCACTTTCCTCATGTATAGGTGAATATTTGCATCACCCACTTTGGATAATTCTCCGTATCAAGGCTTACCATGAAAAAGTGTCTTAGCTATTTTATGAAATCTTTAATGATTACCCTCTACTATGCTCTTAAAAATTTTCGGCGGAATCGTATAATCCAGATTAATGGTATGAATGCTCTTTTGATAACGGGATATAAAGCCTTCAACATAACGGAATAATTCCTCAAAATAGCCCTCCACACTTGGATTGATACGGGTTTCATTCCAACTAAGGTGATACAAGCCCCAATCAAACAAACGTCTTACTTCTGTCTCAAGCTTAGTCGACACAACTTCCGTTCCTCTTCCACCTGGAACTTTTAGTTTTAGAATTATGCTATCCAATTTCATGAGCATTCTAATAAGCTCTAGTGCATCCTCGGCGTACACATATACATTTTGTATTAAGGCATCGGGCCATTTCGTCATCAGATCTGCTCTCACATTTGGAGGAAGGTTTAAATAATATTCCTGATTTTTATTCCAATACACCTTTCTAATAACAAGAGGTGACTCCTTCCCGCTCTCATCAAGAAAGTTACGGTATTCGGAAAAAAACGACCATGAAATGATACTGTCTGCGGTCCATACTCTGCATCTTAACACCTGTTCCAAGGTTTTCTCTTCAGATAATTCATTCTCTTTACAGTACATAAAGATAGGTTCTTCCGTTAAATAATGCACCATAGCTTCTTGTCTTAACAAAAATAGCGGAGTGATTTTGGAACACACTTCTTCACTATGAATGGAATTACAGCTTCCTTTCACACTTTGACTCAAATTATGACTTCCCCCTTGGAATTGATACACTTGCATTTTGTAGATGATATTATTTATGAAAAGAAAAATGAATACACTTTGCATAACACTGGTCTGTTTCTTCTCTTTTGTCTAATTACGGACAATAGTATACTTCTTCCATGTTTACTTCATCACCTCTTGTATAACTGTCATATCGTCATCGTACTGGATAAGTTCGCGATGTTGGCGCCATGAAGTTAGTAAGTAATGAAAAAGCAGCAGGTGTACTCCCGCTACTTTTTTGTGTGATCCTGAGCATTTCATAAGCCACTAAGTCCACATCATATCGATCCGCATCAACAAATTTAGTTAATAGCAAGCCTTATAGGCTTAGGTTGAACCAAGTCATTACACCACGAAAACGATGTTTCCATAAAGGCTGTCCGTGTTGATCCAAACACCAGATGTACGATTCTGGCTTTCTTTTCTTGACTTCAGTATACAGATATACCTGATTTCTTTGATCCAATATCGGATTAAATCAACAACTCATTTCGGATGGACTCCGCCTTTTTTAACATTTCCTGTGCAATTCTTTGGATGTCGTCCATGTCTTTACCTCATCACTCTGATTAGCAAAGTACTTAGGAAGTGCGTGATGACAGCTACAGTAGGTAATTAGTACAAGAGCAGCAGGTTATGTCCCTGCTGCTCTTTCCCAGGGTGCTTTGAGAATATCGATGGTTGTCCGTTGTCGTCCCCCTATTCTGATTTAACTTTCCAATTGAACATATCTTTAAAATCTTCGAAGCAGCTTGGACAAACCCAATAGTATTTTTCTTCCGTTGCGTAACCTCTATCACATTCCTCGGGGAATTTTTCCAACAGAACTCACAATGGTTATGATCCCATGATTGATTCATAAAAAGGTAATTTTGAAATAACATCTTCTTACCCAATAAGTACTTTGTTTGGTTTCTTAAGCGCCAATCGTTTGGTTCAATCATTGTGATCACGTTCCGTTTCATTTATTACCACAGATCCAACGGATTAAGTTCTCATCAGCCAATTCTGGATTGTTAAGGCCAACTGTGGTCATTTTGATTGTGCGAGTAATTCCTTGGCAATTTCGGGTATGTCGTATTCAATGAGATCTTTATTTTTTAGTTGAGCGAGCCTGTAAAGTTCCTCTTTTAAACTAGAGATAATCCCGGTGTCAAGTTTCCTAATTAAGTGCCACAAAATATTTTGTATCCAGTCGTAATCATTAGATTCTAATATGTCTTTTAATGATGGAATTAAGTCTTGGCCTAGTGGAATTAACAATTCATCAATAATTAAGGGGGCTACAGGCCAGTTTATATCCTTAGTCCATTCTAATATTTCCGGTAAAATCAACTTTAGTTCAGCCTTAGATAAAGTTTTTAGTAATTTAATCGAATCGTAATCACTTTTGTCTTTAGGTAAATAATTTGCAACATCCATTTATTAGTACATCCTCTTTCTTATAAATATTGTTTTTTTCACTACTTTAATCTTACTGAAATGCTCTGTAGTATTTTAGTTAAGTAGTAGGGTTCACTACCATTGTTTTTTACTGCGTCTCTTGAAGACATCCAAATTTGATGTTCAATTGGATCTTTAGCAAGAATCAGTATATGATTAGGGTTTTTGGGATCACTCTTTACAGTAAATACTCCTGTCTTTTTAACCAACTCTATAGAAGTAACAGTGAAACTTTTCCAATCTTTACTTGCTTGTTTAAAATAAGATAGCCCGTTTGCATCTATTACTGGCCTTGGTGTCAAGTTTACATCACCGCCATTTCCACTCCTAAAAATTAGAGAATGTTTATCATTATTAGTTTTAGTAGAAGAAGAGGTGGCTTCCAACCCTAATATAGTCGCTAATCCTGCTGCTTGGATAACCTTACTTAGTAAAGATGATGTATTACCGCTTATCGGCAATGCGACTTCATTTTTAATTATGGTAATAAAATTATTGGTTTCTTTAGAAATCGAGTTAGCATAGTTAACTGCAGCCTGCTTTTGATTGTTATAGATATTAATAATTTCCGAATACGACTTTCCTTTATTTGCATAATATAATGAATCCGGTACGTATTTGTTATTATTTGCTGGATTACTACATTGCCCTGCATGCGAATATGTTTTTCCATTCACTACTGATTCACACCAATAGCCGGTTGGATCAATATTATTCAACGGTTTATTCTCAACATACGTATACAAATTCAAGCTCAGCGGATTTGTTACGCTGCCTTCATACGTATCCTTACTTATAAACCGTCCTGTCGCAGGGTCATAGTACCTTGCCCGCAGGTAGTACAGTCCAGTTTCCTCATCCTGCATTTCTCCAGCGTACTTGAAGACGTTCTGGATTTGTTCTTCCTGATGGAGGATATTTCCCCACTCATCATATTGGTAACTGTTAACCGTGTTGCCTGCTTCGTCAACGATTTGCACCACGTCACCGTGGCCGTTGTAAACATAATAATACTTTTTGTTTGTTACAGCATCTCGTTTGGCCAACAGACGGTCCGGACCCCAAACATAGTTCGCCAAAGCCTGATTGTTACCATTTGCTTCTGTTATCACCTTACCACTGTTATTGTAAGCATACCGAACTTTTTCTGTCACAGGTGGAGGAGTTTGACCAGAAGCATCTGCAGGTTCTCTTGACGTCGTGGTCTTAGATAACCGCAGCCCTTGCATCTCATACTCAAATTCGGTTGTAACATTTTCTTTGGTTACACTTTTCAGCTGATCCCAGACATTAAAGGTGTAGGTCTGCTCATTAGTGTCTTCAATAAGACTGTCACCTTGCAAGGTTTTGCGGTTTCCGCGTGCATCGTACGCATATACGATCATTTGGCCAGACGGGCGTTTGACTTGGGTTAACCGATCCAACTTGTCGTACTGGTAAGTGGTTGTCCCGGTCGAATCCGTCACAGATATGATATTTCCATTTGCATCGTAAGCATACTGGAATTCAGACAACAAAGTGGCGCCTTTTTTGTTCGTTACTTTGAGCAGTCTACCAATTCCATCATAGGTGTAATCAGTGATTAAATAGCTACCATCCGAGAGTCTAGGATAAGTGACTCGCTTCAGTTTACCGTCCGGTTCATAGGTATACTGCGCATTGGCATTTTCCGCGGCTGTGACTTGATAAGAACCGTTAGTTTGAACACGATTGATCCTGGTCTTATCGTAGCTGTAATGCGTAAAGTAATCAAACGCGTCAGCGACGTTTTTTAGACGATTCGCATCGTCGTATTCGTGGCGAACGATGGTAACCACACCGTCATACACGTTGGCTTTGTAGGTCTGAGAACCATAGAAGTTGTAACTGTTGTATATGGTCATGAAATTCGATCCGCTGCGTTGTTCTTCCTGCCGTGAAGGTCCAAACAGCGTAAATTGATATATATTCTTGAGTGTGGTCGAACCCGCGACTTTCGCAATGTTTCGGCCGATATCGTCATAAAGGTAGTTGATCAAGTTGTTGTTCGCGTCCTTGCGGAGCGTAATCTGCCCCAGTTTATTACGGGAAAAGGCATCCTGATTGGCAGCCGGATCAGTACTCGTTTTCAGGAATCCCGTCTCGTCATAAGCTTTGGTCGTTGTCCAATTTCTCGTGCCGTCGGTCTGTGTGGTTGATTGCAATTGCCCCAGTTTGTTGTATGCATAGCTGGTGGTTTGATTTAATGCATCTTGCACCGCAGTCAACCGGCTAAGCTTGTCATATTGATAACGGGTCGTATTACGATTCGGATCTGTATATGCCATCACATTACCTAAGTAATCATAAGCAAAATCCTCTTGGACTACGTTTGTCGTACGATTTGGCCAGTTAGGAAATGCCTTTAATGTTATCTCTCGTCCCCATTGGTCGGTGTAAGACTCGAGCACATTCCGCTTCAAGGTATCCTGAGGGTTACTGCGGAAGGCAGCGATATCGCTGGCAGCAACCAGATAGGACGTCATTTTCCGGTCAATCAGGTCGTAATCGCTTCGATACAAGTTACCGAACGGGTCAATCGCTTCAAAGGCACGTCCCCATGGATCATAGTCTGCCGTCGATACATTGCCGACGGTGTCGATCAC
Source organism: Paenibacillus sp. J14 (assembly GCF_000518465.1). Lineage (NCBI taxonomy): Bacteria > Bacillati > Bacillota > Bacilli > Caryophanales > Paenibacillaceae > Paenibacillus > Paenibacillus sp. J14. Next base: position 29,389 of record NZ_JADQ01000040.1, read on the forward strand.
GTATTCTGGCCGGGCCATAATATCATAGTGGTATTGGGCCAGAACTAACTCGCGCATCGTATAGTTGTCAAGTTGACCGATTAATACGGCATTTCCGAACCCATCGTAAAATTCGTGTTTAATGTTTTCATAATTAACCGCGTTATCATTTAAGCGTGTCGACCTCGTATAAGAATCGATCCGAGTCGTGATCAGGTATTTATTTTCATCGTCAAAATATTCCGGGCTGTTATCTACAGTTTGATCATGGTATTCGATGACGTCTTCAATCTGATAACGCTCACCATTTTGATTGTTATTCACCGGATAAATCGTTTTGGTCAAACGCCCATACACATCATATTGATATTGCGTCGTTTTGTTATCTGCGTTTGTTTCTGAAGTCATGAGTCCAAGTAAAACGTTATATGTTCGTTGAACTGCTGTTTCGGTAATTTGCCCAGAATCATTGGTATAATAGGATTTTATTGAAGTCGGAAATAATTGATATGAACCGCTCTGACTGTAATAAGCGACAGTTCTTGCTGTTTTACCATTTTCCAATGGGATTAAAGTTTCCAAGGTTCTACCGTCAGCAGCCTGCGTGAAATTATAGGTTGTGACTTCGCCATTTGCATTTTGCTCCGTTTTTAGGCGGCCCTGAGCATCATACGTATAAAGTTCGGTTAATACCGTACCGGCATCTTTATAGTATTGGATCTTGGTTGGTAGTTTGAAATTGGCATCATACTCATAGGTCGTCGTGTGTTGTGTGACCATTGCAGCATCATTAAGCTGAGTCGCCGTTAACGGACGCGTTTCGCTCTGTAGGTCGCCCCAACTATAATATTTATAGGTTTGGTACAGCTTGTTCTCCCGGGTTCCACTGGTTGTTTTTGTTTCAACTTTCGTTGGCTTATACTTGAATGCTGTATCATAGGATTGAACAGTTTCGGTGATTTTCTCTCCGTTTGATGCTGTATGCTCGGTCATCAAGAGCTGTTTCTTCCCGTTAAACGTAGTTCTAATTTTCAAGCCATCCTGATTCAACGACTCTGAACCGAAACGATAGCTCTCCGGGATAACCTCTTCGACTTTATAAGTTGGGTAACCGGTGACATCACCGAAATACGTGTAATCCAATTTATTATACAACCCTTGAGCATAGATCCCTTTACTTGGGTCATCATAGTTATAACGGTTCAAGCCATCAAATCTAGATGTAACTTGAAATGCTTGATATGCCCCTTCCCCACCCCAGTTCCGGGTAATAACCTGATATTCATAGAAGGATGTAGAATGAGGGTACATCGCATACTGCAGCAAATAAACTGCAGTCCCCGCCTCTGAACCGCCTAATGATTTACTTATCGCACTGAATTTTTCAGAAGCCAAATAGTAGTTGTAGTAAGTGTTATAACCATTTAAGTCCGTAACTCGATATAAGTAAGGTTCATAACGTTTACCTATCAATGTCCCGTTTTCAAAAATGCTGACTTCTTCCCTCTTCTTGGCATAAGTGATTGTTTTCTTCTCCGTCGTGGAGGGATGGCTAACGGTTATCGTGATGTTCTCGGTCATATTCTGCTTGTCGAAATTAGGATCACTCAAGTTACTCTGATAAGCAAAATCAATATTGCGTCCAATCGAATCCACGATTTTCGATATTACTGGGTAATTTTTTCCGTTCATCAAGCGATTGACATGTGTGAATTTAATCTCGTTTCCAAAACGATCCTTAATTCCTAATAGTCTTCCATCAGAGCCAAAGTAGGTTTTCTTTTTGTTCTGATCCACAAGCACATAAGTTGAAGTCATTTGACCGTTCGTATAAGTTGAGTCTCTTAAAAGCTCAACATCAGTACGACCGTAGTCCTCCAGTTTGCCTTTATTACTGGCGTCAAACTTCACAACATAGGCTGCACCAGTACCATCATGGTAATGAATATATGACCCCTCGATTTGCAAAGAAGGGAATGCCATCGACCAACCTCCGCCTAAGTCGTAACGTTGTCGGCTATAGGAGTTTTCATCAGGATAAATTTTCGTTGTGGTCGTATACGAGTTCTGCACATACTGAACCGTTTTATACTCGATGTTATAGTCAATGTATCTTCTACCGCTGTCCGGTTGATTTTTCAAATAATGATCTGCAACGTTATACGCTGAGGTTTGATCGGCATAATAACCCGGAAAATACGTTGCGTATTTATTTGTCGCGATATCCCAATAGAGCAGCGTTACATAATAACCTGCTCCGGAACCGACGGTTTGGGACGAACCGGAAGTAACGGTTACTCGCTTTGTACCCACTTCGGCCTGACTGGAGTTGTACAATCGTCCCAAAGTTAAATCCAGGCCATCCTTCCCAGGAAGAGTTAAGTCAATCTCAGAGAGCGTAAGAGTTCCAGTCGCTGGATCAATGGTTTCGCTGACGCCGCTGCGGTCAGCTAGATTTGGTTTATTCGATTCATTGACTAGTTTTGGGGTTACAAGCCCGTTAAGCACCTTTTCCAGTTGCTTATTATCGATTTGGGCATGAACGCTGGGGGCACTCACTTGCGAGCCAATAATAAAAATCAAAATAGCCACTACAATATTTTTGAAGCATGATATGGCTTGTCTCATCAAAATACCCCTACTCCTTCCCTGCCAAAGCTTGTTTACTAGCCTCTTTCGCAGCTTGTAACTGACGGAGAAGCTCCGTTTCAGAAATGCCTGTTTCCTTGGATAATGAACGAATTCGCTCAAGGGTATCCGTATCTACAGAAGATGTTATTGTCTTAGCATTATTGGTTTGCATCAGTTGTTTTTCCGATTTCGATTGATAACTGGCGACAGCTTTTTCCCCTCCGGTTTTGTAGGCACCAAGCAACTCAGCCACTGTTCCTTTTCCGGTGTCGTATGCAATGAGCAAATTCAGGATATCCTCATCTTTTAATTGTTCCTTTTTGAATTGCGCATACGGTTGAGGATGAGCTTTTGCTAACTCGTTAAGTTGCTTCTGCTCCATCTCCTGTACCAAAATCACCTCTAACTCATCCCAATCTAGTCCGCTGTCTGCTTTGCGTTTCGCCAGTGCCATCGGATCTATGAGCTGCTTATTCGCTAACTCATCTAATCGATACAAATCTTCAATTGCGTATCCCTCCGAAAGGAGTTGTTCCATCTGATCTTGAGTTACTTGATAAAGATCTTTGGCATCAACATCCACCGCCAACGACTTCGTTATACTTGGGTTAACCTTGGGCTGAATTTCCACACTTTCATACACAACTTGTTCTTCACTTTGGAAATTCTCAAATGGGGATAGATCGTTATTAAGCTCCACTGTGATTGACGGTTCTTGATTCGGTACCTGAACGATGTGTTCAGTAGACGGTCCCCCGTGAAGAGCTTGATTCCATTGTTCTACGACCTCCTCGGCAAAGCCGATCGTTCCCGGGCCAATTAAGGAGGCCATTAACCCCGCGCAAAGCGGCAGTGCTAGCCATTTACGATTTGCTTTGTTCATCTTCATCCTTCTTTCACCCCTTTATGGATTTAACTGCGTTTTTACCGTCGTACGTTTGAGCAAATTCCCGTTTCGGTCGTAATCATATTGAGTTTGATAGCGATAGAGCCCTTGCTCATATTCCGTCCGGACTAGCCGGTTCGCATCGTCATAGGTGTATTGTTTAAGGGGGGAAATACTCCAACGCAATCGGTAAGGGTCAGAGCTAATCGGCATTCCATCCGCCACTGAAACCTTGAGATATATCACAGAATTCTGAACCAAATAAACCGAAAGATCGGTGTCTTGGCCATTAACAATCTGCTTAACGGCTAGTGGTTGCAAATTTGCATCGAACAGGTCCAGTCTGTACTTAGTTCCGTTAGGCGCTAACAATGTCAAGAAATAAGTATTGCTTTGTCCAACCGATAATTTATAAAAATCTCGATCAGTAGAGCTTGAGATATACGATTCATAGAGCTGGGAAACATTCATGACGGTTGCTGTTTCCGGTGCATCGTTTGGTTCATAGGTATCAAGTGCCGATACAGAAAGGTACATCGCGTCAAGACCCAAAGAATAACCAGCACTATTTGCATTTTTATCTGTCACTTCAAAACGTATCGTATGTTCCGCTTTATCATCTAATCTGATCGGTAAAGTTACTACCGAATCCGTACGTTCCTCAATTTCATATAAATCCAAAGTCTGCGTTACAGGCTCGCCATCAATCAGGATCTTGATGATTCCACCTTCCGAAGACTTCTCCATTCTTAGCTCTAGATCGTAAATTCCTTGTGTTGCAGTGAATGGAAACTCCACAAAGTCACCTAATTGATCGGCAGGATAGTTAGCAAGCAAACCCGCACTAAATTGGCTGTTTTCCAACAAATTTGGGGCTTCGCCAGTATTGGTTACAGCTGGCATATTTTCAAATTCGTACACCACTTTTCCTGAGAGTGTGCTTACAATGATACTTTCACTAAAATCAGATACAGCTGAGTCCTCAGCAACCGTCCTCATTTTGAGCGAATAGCTAGTACCAGGTGTTAACCCAGTCAAGGTATAAAAAGTCTCGTTTCCAGGAACAGAAGCAGCTAATACGTCATTCATGTAAATTTCATAGGTTACACTTGTGGTGGTAGGCACATCTGTCGAAACTTTCCAAGACAAATTGATCGTTGTATCCGATTGGACATCTGATCTAAGCTGAGTGGGTGGACTTAGTGGTATAGCTACAGGCTGAAGGGTTGAAGCTGATAAGGCCTCGCTATAATCTGATAAGGAATTGTCCTGCCCCTGCGCCCTAATCTTAAAGATGTAAGTTGTTGCTGGAGCCAACCCGGTGACTGTAAAGTTGTATTGATCACCGGTAGCTGTCCCTACTAACTGGTCGTTACAAAAAATCTCATAGAGTTTAATTGTTTCGGAGATTGAGACGATCTGCCATTCCAAATGAATCTCTGTATCCGAAATCGTTCGTGCGTGAAGTAGGGTAGGTGTTGGGATTGTTGTAGTTTCTGGGAGCGGATCTTGTGGATTTATGTCTGGTTGTGCTTCTTGAGGGTTTTGAGTCGGGTTTTGTTGAGGAAACTCGGGCGCGTTTTCGGTCTGAGGATTGGATTCGAGTCGCTCCTCACCTAATGGCAGCTCCTGCGTACCCGTCTCTTTCACTGAAATTGCTTTCTGGCTTTTTGCTGCTATAGTAGTAATTTGTCGTACTTTTGACTTGTCCGCAAATACGCTGGTGGACGATAGCGTCAATAGAACGATAACTAAAACAACAGCTATTCTCCTAGCAAATACTGACAAATAACATCACCCTTTCTGTAATATATTTCCTATAATATCAAATTATATTTTATTTAGAATACTATTCTTTCATTGGGTTATAGTGTATATTAAATAATTTGGGATAATTTCACTATTTAATAAATATTTTGTATTTTAATTGTTAAAATATTTGCATTTGTAGGAAACAAAACTCGTCAAAATATATATGATTTTTCGAACATAATTCGCTGCAAACTACCCATTTGGCGGAAATATATTCGATTTTTCACATAAAATCTCAAAGTTCGGGCTTCAAGGGAGCNATTATATATGAAATTTCATATAGAATGGGTCAAATCCGCCATATTTGAGCGAATATATTCGATTTTTCATATATAATTCCGTTTCGGCGGCAGAGCCGCGCCCCCAGCCCAGCCCAACCCAAAGGCGTATACCCCTCTCCTCAAATCATAACCACCCGTCCAACGGGTAATTTGCTCTTGGGGTATAACCCCTTGTTGCCAAACTGCGCCTAAAGGCGGCGCTAGCCTGCTCTTTTTTGTATTCCTGCGCTCTTCGACGTCCTATTTCATTTCATAGGCCACTAAGTCCACATTCAAATCGATCCGCATCGACGAATTTGGTGAAGCGCAAGCCTTCTAGGCTCAGGTTGAACCAAGTCATTGCACCGCGAAAACGATGTCTCCATACGCTTGGCGTCAGCAGGATCTGACTGATCCCGTCTAACAACAATTCAACATTAACAAAGCACTATTGACATGATCATAATATAAATGAAATATTGTATTGTAGCTAATTATTGTTTTACAGGAGGCACCCATTGTGAGCCAAAAAAATCCTCGAATGATTCAATCCGTCCAGCGCGCCCTGGATATCATCAACTGCTTTGATTCCCTGCACGTCCAACTGTCGCTAACGGAGATCAGTCAGAAGCTGAATCTGAACATCAGCACGGTACACGGCCTGATTAATACGTTAATCGCATACTCATATATCGATAAAAATCCGGACAATGGCAAATACAGACTGGGGCTGGAGTTTTTGCTCAAGGCGAATCTGGTATCACAGAGTCTGGATTTGAAGGAGATTGGACATCCTTATTTAACCGACCTGACAAAAAAATATCACGAAACCTCTCATTTATATATATACCAGCATGAGCAGATTTTTTGCGTGGATAAAGTCGAATCGCCCAACAATTACTTCATCATCAGTTCCAGAGCCGGCCATAAGCTGCCCCTCCATGCTTCTGCCTCAGGGAAAGTGTTCCTGGCCTACATGTCCGAGGCTGAACTTCAAAATTTCCTGAGCAATAACAAACTGACAGCGCTCACCGACCATACCATTACGGACAAAAAAAAGCTCCTCAGCAACCTGCAACAAATTCGGGAGCAAGGCTTCGGAATTGAGAATGAAGAGATTGAAACAGGCGCTTACAGTATCGCCGCTCCGATCCGGGATGCCTCACACCGCATCGTCGGCACGATCAGTGTAGTGGGCTCGATCACACGAATCAAGGGGCAGGAGAGCGAGATTCGAGCCGACCTGCTAGAAGCCGCAGCTGCGATCTCCGGCCAATTCGGGTACCGTGTTCATTCTTTTACAGAATAAATAGCATACACGCGCAGAAGCAGTCCTTGCGATTTCTCGCATTCCGGATACATCAGCCAGAGACTCGGCGTCCGGATTATAATTGGTGTTTGTGTTTATGTCATACGTATCGGTTTTGCCTACCGCGTCGGTAATACATTCAATTCCGGCGAAGCTGATCCCGTTCTGCTCCAGGAGCGCTTCATACTTGGCAATCAGCGGGCTGGATCCCTCGATTACCTCGAACTTCGTTCTTTCAGTCGCGCAAGCAGTGCGTCATCTATGGCATGGGCATTGTGCTGATTCCTAAAATCGCCGTCAAGGATCAGCTTATTCAGCATGCACTATCCAGCTTCTCCGTTGCTCGGGGAGAGCTGCAGCCATTTTATTCACAGATTGTATTATCCAAGAACAAACATATCACCGCACCGATCAACGATCTCACCTCGCTGCTGACGGTACATGAGTTTGCGGCCGGCTAAAGGCGGTTAACATTGAAAAAGACCTTCCGGCCAGACTGGTCAAAAGGTCTTGATGGTACGGCAGAATAGAGAATCTACTTCGCGAGAAGCAGCAAAGCATGATACAGCACCTCGGCTCCCAGCCCGCAATCCTCCTTGGAGCTCCACTCCTGCGGATGATGACTGATTCCATTCCGGGAACGCACAAAGATCATACCAAGCGGCCATAGGCCGCTAAACTGCATCCCGTCATGGCCGGCGCCGCTGACCAGCTCCGGCAGAGGGTCCGGCAGCCCGGCAAGCTTCCCGGCAGCAGCGATCGCTTCCTTTACCTCCGGAGAGCTCGGAGCCGGCGCGACTCTTTGCAGCAACTCAAGGGTGAGCTCCGTGCCATGCTTTCGGCACACTTCGCCCGCGTAATCCCGGATGCGGCCTTCCAGCATATCCCGCTCGGCCTCTTCCACGTCCCGCAAATCCAGCGAGAACTGTACTTGCCCCGGTATAACATTGACGCCTCCGGGCAGGGTCTGAATTTTGCCAATCGTGGCCACGGCATTCGGAAATTTCCGGGTCTCTGTATAGATGTAGCTCATGAGCTCTGTTGCCGACTGCAGCGGATCTCTGCGCAGGTTCATCGGCGTCGCGCCCGCGTGACCGGCCTGGCCTTTGATCGTGAACTGCTGCCACAACGGTCCGGCAATTCCGGTTACGAGGCCGACAGGCTGACCGATACTCTCCAGCACGACCCCCTGTTCAATATGAAGCTCGACGTATGCCTTGACCTGATCCGGCTCTCTGGCCGCCTCCTGCACCCGCTCAGGCGCCAGGCCGGCCGACCTCATCGCCTCGGCAATCGTAATGCCGTCCGCATCCGCATGTCTCAAATTTTCGGGACGCAGGGTGCCGGCGACAGCGCGGCTGCCGATCATGCCGAACCCGAATCGGGAGCCTTCCTCATCGGTGAAGGCGATCACCTCAATCGGATGTGCGGTAGCGATGCCCTGCTCCTGCATCGTCTGAAGCGCCTCTATGGCGGCCAGCACGCCCAAAGGACCGTCAAACTTGCCCCCGGACGGCACCGTATCGATATGTGATCCTGTCAGCACAACAGGCGCTGCCGGGTCGCTTCCTTCCCGCCGTCCGATCAGATTGCCTGCCGCATCCTCGCGCACGGCAAGGCCCGCTTCCTTCATATAGCGTGCAACCTGTTCCTTGGCCTCACGCTCCTCGGCGGTAAACGAAAAGCGGGTGACTCCCCCGCTCTCCTGCGCGCCGATCTCGCCAAGCTCCATCAGCCGCTTCCACAGGCGTCCGGCATTAATGATCATCGCCCTCGCCTCCGGCCTTTTCCTTCTTATCGGCGTCTGTATTGTTCTCGTTGTCTGCTTCATTCATTTTAAATCTGAAATGGCAGTTCCCGTCCTTGAGCAAATATTTATCATGCTCCACTTCAAAGTTCGGATTGTACCCTCTCGCAATGGCCGGATCGATCATTTGACAGTACAGAATGCCGTACTCCTCCATGCCGTCCTTCTTCCACTGGTCGCCAAACGCGCAGCGGGTAAAGTTCTGCTCGATCTCTAGCGGATGATACTCTGTGACATATTCAAACAGATCGCTGCGCCCCATATCGTAGTTCGGCAGGTAACTGTGAATGTCGTTGGGCTGTCCAGCCGCAGCTGCACGCCGGGCGATATCTCTGCCCCGCTCCTCACCGAATGTGCGAACCCCTTCGCGAATGGCGTCTTTGCCCTCTTCGCCGAAGCGGTCAACAACCGCCTTCGAGAGATGAGCAAACAGTTTCGCCATAATAGTATACGGATCTACCGGCTCCAGACTTTCATCATGATCAATTGTCGTATTGGATTGCTTGTCTGTCGATTGTTGTCCCATTATGAATACCTCCCAGGTTCAAAAGTGTGTCGGTGTCTCTACCTTCTACCTTAGCCTTAGCACCATTATCCCTTATGATCAGGTTGCAGGCCAAGCTCTGTCTTTTCACTTCTCCTGGCGCCCCTGTCTTTGATACTCGTGTCTCATCTTTGATTCTCGTGTCTCATTCCCGGCGCGCCATTGATCTCGCATCTTGGAGAGCTGCTTCCATATGCAAAGAAATGTCCTTCTTCCGAGTTTGTCGGTCTCCTTGTTGCCTGATCAAACGGGATATTGTGCAAAGCATACAGCAATAGCGAGTATTTATGTCCTACAAAGGCTCAAGCTGACTTAGGTGCTGATAAAAGTTAAGTTATATAGTTGCAAGCTTAATGTTTTGTCGTCCCCAAGTACACAGATTTGACAACGTTGTTGTTTCTCAAGTCCGCCGCTGCGCCATGCACGACGATCCGGCCCGTCTCCATCACATAGCCCCGATGAGCCGTTGCCAGCGCCATGCGGGCATTCTGCTCTACCAACAGGACGGACACGCCCTCTTCGTTAATTTGCCGGATGGCGGCAAAAATCTCCTTCACGATCAGGGGAGCCAGTCCCATGGACGGCTCATCCAGCAGCAGCAGCTTCGGTCTGGCCATCAATGCGCGGGCAATCGCCAGCATCTGCTGCTCGCCGCCGCTCATCGTTCCGGCCAGCTGCTTCTGCCGTTCCTCCAGCCGCGGAAACAGCCCGTACATTTTTTGAATATCGGCGGCAATCTCGGCCTTGTCGCGCCGAACATAAGCGCCAAGCCGCAAATTCTCCAGCACGGTCAGATCGGGAAACACGCCGCGCCCCTCGGGAACCTGGGAAATGCCCAGCTCCACAATGCGATGGGGCTCCAGCTTGGTGATGTCCCGTCCTTCAAACCGGATGCTTCCCTCCGCACGTTTGATCAAGCCGGAAATGCTGCGCAGCGTCGTTGTTTTGCCGGAACCGTTCGTTCCAATCAGCGCCACAATTTCTCCGCTGAATATATCCAGATTCAGCTGCTTCACCGCCTGAATGACGCCATAATTCACCTGCAATCCCTGGATTTCCAGCATCTTTAGTCCCTTCTGGCCGGCATGTTGTCTCTCCGTCATCGTTCCTCGACCTCCCCGCCCAGATATGCCTCGATAACATTCGGGTCGTTCTGAATCTGCGACGGACTTCCCTCCGCAATCTTCACCCCATAATTCAGGACAACGATGCGATCGGAAATGTCCATCACCAGGCCCATGTCATGCTCAATCAGTATAATCTCGATGCTGTACTGGCTGGACAGACGCTTGATTTTCTGAATCAGCTCGGCCTTCTCGACAGCGTTCATTCCGGCCGCCGGCTCATCCAGCAGCAGCACCTCGCAGCCAGTCGCGAGCGCGCGGGCGATTTCAAGCAGTCGCTGCTCACCGTATGGCAGACCGCCTGCGAGTATATCCAGCTTGTGCTCCAGACCGACGATGGCCAGCTTCTCCACACAGTCCTGCACAATCGCCTCACGTCTGCGCTGGAGTGCCGCCCGGGATTTGAAAATGGCCGAGAACATCCCTTCTTTATTACACTCGGCATGGGCAACCAGCACGTTCTCCAGCACCGTCATGTTCTTGATCAGTCTCGTATTCTGAAAAGTTCTTGCCAGACCGAGCTCTACTCTCCGGTAGGGCTTGAGCTTGTTAATCACGGCATCCTTGTAGCGAATCGTGCCAGAGGTCGGGCGATAGATGCCCGTAAGCAGATTGAACAGGGTCGTTTTTCCCGCCCCGTTCGGGCCGATAATCGATAAAATCTCGCCGCGGCGTACCTCCAGGTTAATGTCGCTCAAAGCCGTCAGGCCTCCGAAATTCACCGACACGTTGTTCAGTTCGAGTACCTTCTCCATCATTTGTTCCCAACCTTCTTCACGTTTCCGTAAAAGTTACGTTTCCGGTATTGCTCGCCCCAGAATCCCGAAGGCTTGAATATCATCATTAGCACGATGGCCAGGCCAAGCAGAATCATTCGATAATCGCTCACATATCTCAAGATTTCGGGTGCCGCCACCAGAATGACCGCACCAAGCACAGAGCCCGGCAGACTTGCAGCTCCCCCTAATATGACCATCGCAAGGATATTCACAGAATCCAAATACCGGAATGCATCTGGACTGACATACGAAATATAGGTCGCCCAAAATGCACCGGCGGCACCGGCGAAAAATCCCCCGACGGTAAAGGCCAGCAGCTTGTAATAATTCGGACGGATGCCGACCGATTGAGCCAGCGTTTCATCTTCGCGTACCGTCAGCAGGCTGAGGCCGACGCCCGAATGCACCAGTCTATGGATGACAACATAAGTGATCAGCACCAGCAGCAGAATCAAGTAGTAAAACTCCAGCTTGTCCCTGAACACAAAGCCGAAGAGCGAAGGCGCCGGAATGCCCGGCAGGCCCATCGGGCCACGGGTCAGATCGACCCAGCCGACAAAAATAAGCCGGACAATTTCTCCGAAGCCGAGGGTCACGATCCCTAAATAGTCCCCCCGCAGCCGGATGACAGGACTGCCAAGCAAGAAGCCGAACAGCCCGGCAATGGCAGCCGAGGCGGGAAGCGCGATCCAGAAGGACAGATGGAAATGCAGCATCAGCAGCGCAGCGGCATACGCGCCGATCCCGTAGAAGGCCGCATGCCCAAGCGCAAACTGCCCCGCATACCCGATAATGACGTTAAGGCTCAAGGACAGCATGGAAAAAATACCGATCATAATGACAACATGCAGCAAATAATCATTGACCAGCTGAAGCACAATCGGAAGGACAATGGCCAGCACAGCCGCGGCGGCCATGGCCGCTTTCTTGTTCATACCTATCACCTATACCTTGTTGATCTCTTTGCTGCCAAGGATGCCCGAAGGTCTGATCAGCAGTACAATGATCAAAATTGAAAATGAGATAACGCTCTTGTATTGGGTCGAAATATAAGCGCCGCCGAGCGTTTCGACGAGACCAAGCAGCACGCCGCCCAGCATCGCGCCCGGGATGTTTCCGATTCCTCCGAGTACCGCAGCCGTAAATGCGTTAATTCCTGCCATATACCCCATCGTCGGATAAACCGCGTTGTAATAAATGCCGACCATAATGCCGGCGCATGCTGCCAGCGAAGAGCCGATGGCGAAGGCAAGGCTGATCATCCGGTTCGTATTGATCCCCATCAGTGCGGCGTTGGTCAAGCTCATCGAGGTCGCCCGCATCGCCGTCCCTGTTTTGGTCCGGGTTACGAACAGTTGCAGACCCAGCATCAGCAAGATGGACAGCAGCAATATCAAAATTTGGATTTCAGAAAATGTGATGCTTCCGAATGTGTAAGTCCGGCTGCCAAAAGCGGTCGGGAAAGGATGCATCTCCGTCCCCCACAATTTCTGCGCCAGGCTGACCAGGAGCGTGGACACACCGAGAGCGCTGATCAGCGGCACGATCCGGTCCGCCAGACGCAGCGGCCGGTAGGCGAGCCGCTCGATAAGCATGCCAATTCCCGCCGTAACGGCAGCGGATAATAAGAAAGCGAGATATAAAGGAAGCTGAAATTCCTGCATAAAAAAGAGTCCCAGAAAACTGCCGATCATAAAGATGTCGCCATGCGCAAAGTTAACGATTTTCAGTATGCCGTACACCATCGTATATCCGAGTGCGATCAAGGCATAAATGACACCGATGGTCAGCCCGTTGGTCAATTGCTGGAGGAACATGCGTAACACCCCTTCAAAGCCGAGGAACAGGAAAACGAGCTTTCCTGTTCCAGGTTCACGTAATGACTATTATTTATAAAGTTCAAATTTGCCGTCCTTAATCGTCAGCCGGGACGGCTCTGTAATAACGTCCCCATTCTCATCAAAACTGATAACGCCCGTGGCGCTGTTGTAATCTTTCAGTGTTTCCAGGTAAGACTTGATTGCTTCACGATCTGCGCCCTGCTCCTGGATCGCCTTGATAATGACCGAGGTTGCCACGTACGAGTAAGCAGCATACGTATCCGGCTTGCTGTTGTACTTGGCCTGGTACTCCTCATTAAATCGGGTCGCTTCGGCATTGTCGCCGCCCGGATAGAAGAATCCGATCAGCTTGAAGCCTTCCACAGATTCCTTGCCCAGATCAAGCAGCGCTTCAGAATACAGGCTGTCGACACCGATGAAATCAACGTCCAGGTTCAGCTTCTTCGCCTGCTGGGCGATCAGCGCCGCTTCATTATAGAAACCGCCGATAAAGATGGCGTCCGGCTGCTTCTCCTTGATCTTGGTTAGCACGGTGCTGAAGTCCTTATCGCCCGGATTGAAAGCCTCAGCAGCCACAACCTCGATGCCGTTCTCCGGCGCCGATTGCTGGTAAACATCAAGCAGCCCGAGTCCGAAGTCAGATTGTTCATAGATGAGAGCTACCTTGCCGTAGCCCAGTTCCTTCGACCAGCCGGCTAGGTAGTCGGCCTGGAACGCATCGGTCGTAATAACGCGGAAGGTATATTCCCCGGCATTCGTCACAGCAGGAGCGCTGGAAGAAGGCGATACTTGAACAATTTTGTTCTTGTTGTATATCGGTGCCGTTGCCAGCGTCGCCGAGCTGTTGAAATGGCCGACCACGCCTAGAATGCTCTTGTCGGTTACGAATTTATTGGCGACGTTCACCGCTTCGTTCGAATCTCCCTTGTCATCCTGAATTACAATTTCGATTTGCTTGCCGTCAATGCCGCCAGCCTCATTGATCTGTGCAGCCGCCAGCTCGGCGCCGTTCTTGAATGCTGTTCCATATTGGGCCTGCGTGCCTGAGATCGGTGCTGCTAGACCGATCCGGATCGTATCCCTGTTAGCTTGGGAATCGTCGCTTGCTCCACATCCGCTCAGCAGCCCTGCTGCCAAGCCGGTGATCGCAAGTGCGGATAAAAATCGTTTCATTGTAATCCCCCTTAAAGATGAATTAATCCTATGAGTTAAGTATGGCTTTATTATAATGAATCGTTTTGAAATTGCAACACAAATTTTTGTATAGTCATATAAGTTTCGATAATGTCAAATAATACAGCAGGCTGCAAATGCCCTTAGTGCCATATTGAATGATCTGGATGATTGTAGTCTCGGGCTGCTGCTCAGCCTTCTTTCCAGCCAGCTCGACAATGCTTCGCTGATCGTAACAGGAGAAATTTACTATTGAATAAATATTTTGCAATTCAATTATTAAACACCAGCATTTGTAGGAAACAAAACTCGTCAAAATATATATGATTTTTCGAACATAATTCACTGCAAACCACTCGATTGGCGGAAATATATTCGATTTTTCATATAAAATCTCAAGTTTTGGGCTTCAAGGGCACTAGCCTTGCACCAAACCTGACATGAGAAATTACAGAAAAATTGTTTGTAAAATATCCTAAATATGGTTGNTATTACTGGTATTCTTCTGGTTGCTCATAAAAAAATCTCCTATTGTTAAGGTGTAGGCATGTTACCCACTCCATAACAGAAGGAGACCATAGCATGGGTAACAATAACTCAAAATCAGTCATTTGTAAATGCCTAAATTTGCTGAATGTCGGAGAATACCGCGGCCTGCTTGCCGACCATCGCACTCGCAAACTT
>NZ_JADQ01000041.1:0-43259 GCF_000518465.1 Paenibacillus sp. J14
CTGAGTGAGAAAGGTTTGATCTTTTCTCGCAGCGATTTTTAGCTGCATGCCTTTTCTAAGGTATGATCTTTTGCTGAAGCGGAAAGCGTGGAAGTAAAAGCAGTGCAAAAATCATGTTTGGTGGCGATAGCGGAGGGGTTCCACTCGTTCCCATCCCGAACACGACCGTTAAGCCCTCCAGCGCCGATGGTACTTGGACCGAAGGGTCCTGGGAGAGTAGGACGCTGCCAAGCAAAAGGAGAAAGAGCACTACCGTTGATCGGTGGTGCTCTTTTTGCATTTTCAGAAAAAACCTGCATTGATGCGGGGGTTGAGGTTCGCCTTATCATCATTTGAGATGTTCGACAAATCTGATGAATAGACTCGAAAATTAGCTAAGAATTGAATGGTAATCGACTGCATCATCGTGATACAAAAGAACTATAATATATCATTTAATATGGTTAAATAGTACTACAGTTGATATAATAATGAACGATTCTCATCTTATAACGAAAGAAGGATAGTTATTTATGCTGAATTTAATCTACAGCAAGGTTACATTCAAGGCTAGGCTTATTGTGGTAATGTCGCTTCTTGTCATCCTTCCGCTAGCTGTGACGAGTGTGATAAGTTATAGGCAGTCTTACGAAGGTATAAAGAATTTAGTATATAATGACTTGGATTATATTGTTCATATTAAATCCGGTCAGTTGTCACCTTATACCGAATCAACGGAATTATCGGAGAATAGCCAAGTTATCGTTGACGAAATTGTTTCGGATGTGAAACGGAATTACTTTGAACCTGACGGCATGACTGGATATGCTTATATCATCGATGAGACGGGGAAAGCCTTGTTCCACCCGGATGAAGCAACGCGGGGAACCGATCTCTCTACATATGATTTTATCAAGAGGATGCTCAGCCAAAAAAATGGATCCATCGAATATAACTGGTCGGATGGGCGGAAAATAGTTTCATTTACCGAGCTGCCGAACGGATGGATTTTTGCAATAGGAAGCTATATCGATGATATTATGCAGCCTGCATCTTCAATATTAGACAGCATTGCCATTACCGCAGTAATTAGTTTTATTCTTGTATTCATCATCGCGTATCTTTTTGGCAGCCTTACGGTTAAACCGTTAATAGAGATCAGTGGTGCTATGAAGGAACTTGGAAGCGGTAACCTCGCAGTACGGCTCGTCGCTAAGACGAAAGACGAATTTGGCATCATGAAAAACATGTATAATCATATGGCCGATCGCTTGGCTGGGGTGATCCGATCGATGCAGGCCACTGTGCAGAATTTGAATGCTTCCTCTGAAGATTTGTCAGCAAGCTCTGAGGAGAACCTTGCAGCAACGGAGCAGGTTTCTACGACGATGCAGCTAATCGCGGAGAGCTCAGATCTTCAGGTAATGGAAGTCAGAAAAAGCGAAGTTTCTGTGCACGAGACAACACGGATCGTTGAGGAAATGGTCGTTAAATTTGAGGATATGGCGAAGCAATCTGAAACGACAATGGAAGATGTCAATCAGGGCAGCATTGCGTTATCGAATATGGCAGCTAAAATGGGGGACATCATTAAGTCGGTATCCATCGCTGAAGAGGCTATTGATAGACTTGGGCGGAACTCGGTGTCCATCAAAGATATTGTTCTTACCATACGTGGAATCTCGGAACAAACGAATTTGCTCGCACTGAATGCAGCGATCGAAGCCTCACGAGCGGGTGGGGAAGGAAGAGGTTTTGCGGTAGTTGCGAATGAGATTCGTAAATTGGCAGATCAAGCCAACCAAGCTTCTGGAGAAATCGTACGTACGATAGAATCCGTGGATACCGATATCCAGGTTGCTGTTGAAGCCGTAAGAGATACTTCAGGTGCGGTCGCAAGCGGAGGAACGGCCGCGGAAAGAATGAGCTTAGTTTTTGAGAAGGTAGAGAAGGCCTTTATGATGGTAGATGAAAATGTTTCTGAGTTGTATAAGCGCATTGAGGAGGTCAAGCAGGAGGCGTTGAATGTAGAACAGGGATCTGACTCCATTGCCGGTTTGTCTCAAAAAAATGCGGATGCGATCAATGAAATAAGTGTTACATACGAACAATTAAATGCCTCGATGGAGGACATAACGGGTACTGCCCAGGGATTGGCAGCAATGGCAGAACAGTTGCAACAGATAGTGAATGAATTTAGATTTGAATAAACCTGTAATTACATATCTGACAACATATTAGTTACGTAATAAATATTATGTAAACATAAACTTTGGCCAGTTTGACATTTACGGCAGAGGAACTGCGTCAAAATCAATACGATCTTAGGACATGGATCACCGAGGCAAACGCCGCCCGACTTTCCGGGCGGTGTTTTTTTCTACTATTTTCTCCCTCCATATTGAGCTTTAGCCCATCGAACCATTATAATAGGTCGAGTGTACCTTTTTTCGTAAATCTTGAGTTAACCAATTATATTTCATATAGAAAAGGTGTTAAATTTCCATGAGTATTTTAAATGTTGAACGACTGAGCCACGGATTTGGGGACCGGGCGATTTTTAACGATGTTTCCTTTCGTTTGCTGAAAGGCGAGCATGTTGGCTTGGTGGGGGCTAACGGTGAAGGGAAATCGACCTTCATGAACATCATTACAGGCAAGCTGCAGCCAGACGAAGGCAAAATTGAGTGGGCTAGACGCACGCGTGTGGGTTATCTCGATCAGCATGCGGTGCTGGAGAAAGGAATGACGATTCGCGACGTGCTGCGCGGAGCGTTTCAATACCTGTTCGATTTGGAACAGGAAATGAACGACATGTATGCCAAAATGGGGGAAGTATCGCCGGAAGAGCTGGAACAGCTGCTGGAGGATGTTGGTACGATTCAAGACACGCTCACGAATCAGGATTTCTATCTCATCGACGCTAAGATTGAGGAAACGGCTCGGGGCTTGGGATTGACCGATATCGGGCTCGAAAGGGATGTTCACGACCTCAGCGGAGGGCAGCGGACGAAGGTATTGCTCGCGAAACTTCTGCTGGAGAAACCTGACATTTTGCTGTTGGACGAACCTACGAACTATTTGGATGAGCAACATATCGAATGGTTGAAGCGGTATTTGCAAGAGTATGAGAACGCGTTTATCCTGATTTCGCACGATATTCCGTTCCTGAACAGCGTGATTAACCTGATTTATCATATGGAAAATCAAGAGCTAAACCGTTACGTCGGTGATTATGATAACTTCTTGCAGGTGTATGAAGCGAAAAAACAACAGTTAGAGTCCGCCTACAAACGTCAGCAACAGGAAATTGCCGATCTCAAAGATTTCGTAGCCCGCAACAAAGCCAGCGTAGCGACGCGAAACATGGCGATGTCTCGTCAGAAGAAGCTGGACAAGATGGAAATTATCGAGCTGGCGAAGGAAAAACCGAAACCGCAGTTTAACTTCAAGGATGCTCGGACATCAGGCAAGTTAATTTTTGAAACGAATGATCTGGTCATTGGTTACGACTCGCCTTTATCGAAGCCGCTGAATTTAAGAATGGAACGCGGGCAGAAAATCGCCCTCGTCGGCGCCAACGGGATCGGGAAAACCACACTGCTTCGCAGCATCCTGGGACAAATCCCGGCGATCTCTGGTTCGGTGCATCTCGGGGACTTGCTGGAAATCGGCTACTTTGAGCAAGAGATGAAGGATGCCAATTACAATACGTGCATTGAAGAAATCTGGAACGAGTTCCCGTCGTTCACGCAGTTTGAGGTGCGTGCGGCTCTGGCGAAATGCGGACTGACAACGAAACATATCGAAAGCAAAATCGCAGTTCTAAGCGGAGGCGAGAAGGCTAAGGTGCGCCTGTGCAAGCTGATTAACCGGGAAACGAACCTGCTCGTATTGGACGAACCAACGAACCATTTGGACGTGGATGCGAAAGATGAGCTGAAGCGTGCGTTGAAAGCTTACAAAGGCAGCATTCTGTTAATCTCCCACGAACCGGAATTTTATCGTGATGTCGTTACGGAGACGTGGAACTGTGAATCTTGGACCACCAAGATGATCTAAGGATCCGAGCGCTGTGGAGTAAAGCAGGATCAACCCGTGCCCTGTGTAAATCACATAGGGCATTTCTGCAATCTTAAGTGTATTTCGCGGTCAACTAAAACTATCGCATTCATTGCCGCCAACTAAGTTGTTGGTTATAATAGTTGGGTAGATTATTAAGAAAGTGGGAAGAGTATGGGCCGCAAATGGAATAATATTAAAGAGAAAAAGGCTTCGAAAGACGCGAACACTAGTCGAATCTACGCGAAGTTCGGCGTTGAGATTTATGTAGCTGCCAAGAAGGGCGAGCCGGATCCGGAATCGAACCGTGCCTTGAAGGTCGTTCTTGAACGGGCGAAAACGTACAATGTGCCGAAGGCGATCATTGACCGGGCTCTCGATAAAGCGAAAGGCGCTACGGATGAAGTATATCAAGAGTTGCGTTATGAAGGCTTCGGCCCTAACGGCGCAATGGTCATTGTAGATACATTAACGAATAACGTAAACCGTACCGCACCGGAAGTACGCTCCGCATTTAATAAGAATGGCGGAAACATGGGCGTAAGCGGATCGGTATCTTATATGTTTGACGAAACAGCCGTCATCGGGATGGAAGGCAAATCGATTGATGAAGTGTTTGAAATCCTGATGGAAGCCGATCTTGAGGTGCGGGATATCATCGAAGAGGACGAGTCGGTGATCGTATATGCCGAACCCGATCAATTCCATGCCGTTCAAGAAGCGCTCAAGAACTCAGGGGTTACGGAGTTTACGGTAGCGGAACTGACGATGCTGCCTCAAAACTACGTTACTCTACCGAGTAAAGAAGTGGAAGCGCAGTTCGAGAAGTTGATCGATGCGTTGGAGGATCTGGAGGACGTACAGCAGGTCTATCACAACGTGGAATTTTCGGATTAAGCCCTCGGACGAGGCGATAAACAACGGGCTGATAAGAAGGACTCTTCTTTCAGCCCGTTTTTGATTGTTTGCGTAATACTTTAAACGATTCATTGACACTGAAATCGCCCAACGACATAATATACATTACTGTTTAGGAAGCAGGTAGGAAGGGGCTTTATATGACAAGCTGGAATTTGGCTGGACTGCGAACACATCAGGCGTTGTCCCGTTATTCGACTTACGAAATCGGGGGAGAGGCCCGTTTTGTGGGAACGCCTCATTCAGTAGAACAATTGCAAGAGTTGCTGGAATTGGCTTATCGTCGCGGTATATCACCGATCTTTTTTGGCGGAGGATCCAATTTGCTGTTTCCCGATCAGCCGGATCCCGATGCACTGTTTCTGACCACTCGAGAAATGGTTGAGGTGAAGCTTGAAGGAGATCGGCTATACGTCTCGGCAGGGGTGCCAATGTCGATGTTGGCTGTGATCGGATATGGCCTGGGGATTACTGATTTTGATTTTACCTTTTTGCTGCCGGGAACGGTGGGCGGTGGAATTTATATGAATGCTAAATATTTTGACCGTCATATCAGCGATACGTTGGTCAAGGTTCATTATATCGATTTGCAACAGCCGGGTACCGTTCAAACCATCAGCCGCGAGGAATGCGAATTTGGGTATAAACAGTCGGTGTTCCAGCATAATCGAACGCGCTGGTTTATCGTTGGCGCTGAGTTTAAGCTCGGTTCTATCGCTCAAGCTGCCGATTTGACAGCGATCCCGGAGCTGGTTGCGCTTCAGGAAGGAAAGCTTCCGTCTCACCAATTACCGGAGTTTGCTTCGCATTTCATCACATGGTTGAAGACGAAGGAAGGGTTAGGGGGGCAAGATGCTGCGTTGACCCCGATGCGAAAGATTATTGAGGACCGAGTAGGGAAGATGCATTTCTCGTATCCTTCCTGTGGATCGGTGTTCAAAAACAACTATTCCGTTGGCGAGCCGATTGGGAAACTGGCGGATCGTCTTAACTTAAAAGGGGTTCAGCGCGGCAATGCACGGATTTCACCTGTTCACGGCAATGTCATTCAAAATGTGGGCGGGGCGACCGCGGCCGATGTGATCGAACTCATTCGTCACGTACAGGATGCCTTTGATCGGAATTACGGTTTTGTTCCCGAACCTGAAGTCGTGATCGTCGAAGGTCAGGCCACCCTACTTCAACAAGAATAACGTTTCATTACCTTAAAAGCCCGTCTCGGCAGTCGCCGGGACGGGCTTGTTCTTGTTGGAAAGATAGGTTATTGCGATACCGCAATCGGTATGGACTGGGTATAACCTAATTTACGAGAAATTTCGTTAGCCGCTTGCTGGACTTCCTTAACCAGTTCTGGGATACGCTCTTCCTCAAACTGGACCTCCAATCCAGCAGCGCTGAGTGCAGCAATAATTTGCCCCGTATGATCAAAGATCGGAGCGCTTAACTCAGCCGTGTAGTTCTCCAATTCAGAACGGCTAAAGCTGTATCCTTCCTGACGGGAACGCTCCAGAATCTGACGCAGCTGCGCTTTGTCAGTGATTGTACCGGAGGCGATCCGTAGCAGTTCTGTGGCTTCGAGGTACTCCTCACGTTCTTCCTCCGGCATAAAAGCTAAGATGATGCGAGACGAAGCGCCGGCATACAACGGGGCTTTGCGACCAATTTTGGTGAATAGCCTTACGGGGTGATCCGTATCCAATTTCTCAATATAAATGCTTTCGTCTCCATCACGCAGCACGAGATGAATGGCTTCCTGAATTTCGTCACGTAACTGCTGCATGACCGGCAGGGCAATATGGCGGATATCTAATCGTTCGGCAACCAGGTTGCCGTATTGAAGAAAGAGTAGACCTAGCGAATAAAAACCTTCTGTATCTTTTTTCAAGAATCCCATTTCTTCCAATGATCCGATCATGCGCAGGACCGAAGTTTTAGGAATCCCCGATAACTTGGCCATCTCACTGATATTCAGCTTGGCGTGGGTCAGGAATAACTGAAGCAAATCCATGGACCTGACCACGGTTTTGTTCTTGTGTTTGGTGTTCTTTTGCACGGTATGCCTCCTGCATGGCCTCTAATTCGTTCTGTATTAGTATACAACGAATGGAAGATTGTTGAAAACCAAAAACGCTTACGGAAAATAATGCTTGATTTTTAACCAATTCCGACTATAATGATCGTATATATTGGACATTCGATTTTCGGAAGTTCCGATCCGAATTACGGAACAAAATCTTTTAACGCTTTAGCGGAAAAAATCTTGATTTTTATGGAATTATAACTAACAATGATTTTATGCAGAAAATTCGTAATTCGGTATTATAAGTCCGAAATTCGGATAGGAGGATGGACATCATGTTTTCTCCGTCACCTGCTGAGTTTCCCATCATCACTCCGCTCGGAGATTCGGCGTTAATTGTGACATTTGGTGATTCAATTCAAACAAGCACGCATTTAAAGGTAAGGCAGTTGGCGGAACATTTGGAGCATCACCCTTTTCCTTGGATGATCGAGACCGTTCCGGCTTTTACGTCGGTGACCATATATTATGACCTCATGAAGCTCTTGGAAGAAGCGGAGAAGCATGAGGACAGAGTTCGCACACTGACTCCATTCCAGTTCGCTGCCGAGCTCGTGTCCAAGTTGATTCACACACTGCAAGACATTAAAGCATCACCAGAAAGAATCGTTGAAATTCCTGTTTGCTACGGAGGGGAGTGGGGGCCGGATTTAGAAACGGTCGCTTCTCACAATGGTCTAACCCCTCAAGAAGTGATCAATATTCATACATCTGCAGATTATCTGGTTTATATGCTTGGTTTCGCTCCTGGCTTCGCCTATTTGGGAGGAATGTCTAAACGCATTGCCACCCCGCGTCGGGAAACCCCTCGTTTGTCCATACCGGCTGGTACCGTTGGCATTGCCGGAGATCAGACAGGAGTTTATCCCATTGACACCCCAGGCGGCTGGCAGTTGATCGGTAAAACGCCGATCGAATTGTTTAAGCCTCAGCAAATGCCGCCAACTTTGTTGCAAGCGGGAGATATCGTCCGCTTCTACTCGATCACCCGTGAACAATTTGAAGCATGGGAGGAGTTGGAGCGATGAGTCTCTTGATCGAAAAACCCGGGTTGCTAACTACGGTTCAGGATTTGGGAAGGTTTGGTGTTCAGAAGTATGGCGTAATCGTTGGCGGTGCGATGGATGCCTTCGCCTTACGTATTGCGAACTTACTGGTTGGGAATGCGGAAGGGGAGGCCGGGCTGGAAATTACGCTGCTAGGTCCCGTCATCCACTTTGAGCAGACGACGCTGATCTCACTTTGTGGAGGTGATTTATCCCCTAAGCTGAATGGAGTACCCGTCCCGTTGTGGAGAACCGTCCTGGCGCCTAAGGGAAGCACGCTGACCTTCGGTCCGGCGAAATTAGGCTGTCGCGCATATTTGGCAGTAGGGGGCGGCATCGATGTTCCGATCCAGATGAACAGCCGTTCGACTTATTTACGAGCAGGCATCGGCGGTTATGAAGGTCGGGCGCTTGCAGCCGGCGACCGATTAACGCTCGGGGAGATCAGTCCCCTTGGCTCTCATTTTCTTGGTTTACTCGCCAGAGAGGCAAGCAAGGATAGCGGCGCGGTCAGCCGATGGGCGGTCTTTCCGCAAATGCTGCCGAAATATGCAGCTAATCCAACTGTGCAGCTGATTCCAGGGGAAGAATACGAATTGTTCCAAGAATCCAGCCGTCACGATTTATGGCAAGAGGAATTTGCGGTTTTGCCGCAGTCCGACCGGATGGGTTACCGTTTCAAAGGCCGGGAGTTAAAGCTGGAGCAGTCGAAAGAGATGATCTCCTCGGCCGTGACAATGGGAACTGTACAGGTACCACCTGACGGGAACCCGATTATTTTGATGGCGGATCGCCAAACAACCGGAGGATATCCGAAAATTGCGCAAGTCGCGAGTGTAGATTTGCCGTTGCTTGCACAGGCCAGCTTAGGGGCTCGGGTGCGATTCCGCAAGATCACCTTGGAAGAGGCCCAGCAGCAAATGATCGAGCGGGAACTCTCGATTCAAACGCTGCGAGAGGGGCTGCATCAGCTGGAGATATCGGGGCGCAAATTCTGATCAGGGACTTGGACCGGCATGCATAATCAGACAGCATGAATGGAAAATTCAGTATGGAGGAATTTATTATGGAGAACAATAGCCATCCAAAACTCGAAATTCGGGATTTGCGTGTAGAGTACGACTCCAAGGGCCAACGCACCGTTGCTTTGGAGAACGTTCAGCTTAAGGTGGAAGACGGCGAATTCGTATCGGTTGTAGGTCCGAGCGGCTGTGGAAAATCAACCTTGCTGAAAGTAGTGTCTGGGTTGCTGAAGCCGGCTGGCGGCCATGCCTTTTTGGATGGTCAAGAAATCCAGGGTGTGCCTAGCCAGGTTGGAATGGTGTTCCAAAACGATGCGTTGCTCCCGTGGAAAAGCGTCATCGACAACGTTCGCTTACCATTAGAAATCAAAGGGTTTGCGAAAGACAAGCAACTGGAAGAAGCTAACCGACTTCTCAAAATGGTTGGACTTGACGGTTTCGGCAGTTACCATCCGAAGGAGCTATCGGGCGGAATGCGTAAACGGGTAGCTCTGGCACGGACCTTCGCTTACGACCCCGAAATCTATTTGATGGATGAGCCGTTTGGACCACTCGATGCGCAGACCCGGGTGAAAATTGGGGAAGAATTCCTACAGTTGTGGGAGAACGTCGGAAAAAGCGTGCTCTTTATCACTCATGATATCGAAGAGGCGATTGCACTGTCTGATCGGGTGATCGTGATGACCTCCAGGCCCGGGCGAATCAAAGCAGAGTTTAAAGTGAATTTGCAACGACCGCGTCCATTTTACGAGATCCGATTTGATCCCGAGTTCAAAGAGCTGCAGAAAGAAATCTGGGCCCAAATGTCTGACGGGGAATAGAGAGGAGGAATCATCAATATGGCAGCAAAAACATCAACCCCATCGGCAAGCTCTCCTTCCCCTAAGGCAGGACGCGGGAATCGCAGCGCCACCGTATGGATCGGCAGATTGGTCGTATTTATCGTCATTATCGGATTATGGGAGCTGTTGTCGGGTACGGCATTTAATTCTTTTTGGCTAAGCAAGCCGTCCTTGATTGTGAAGCGAATTATCGACATGACCGCAAACGGGGATCTTTGGTTCCACATGAGCATTACGCTGCAGGAATCTATCGTAGGTCTTATCATCGGGATGCTTGGAGGTACTTTACTCGGGATTCTGCTCGCGTTCAGCGGGATATTTCAAAAATGGGTGTATCCGTACATCATGGCTTTGTACAGCTTGCCCCGGGTATCGCTGGCACCGCTCTTTATCGTTTGGTTTGGGATCGGAATGACCTCGAAGATTTTGATGGTTGTGGCAATGGTTATCTTCGTCGCTTTTTACAATGCTTATGAAGGTGTGCGAAACATCGACAAAGACTTAATGGATATGATGAGCACGTTTAAGGCGAAATGGACGCATAAGCTTCGCTGGGTTGTACTTCCCTCGATTACGGTTTGGATTCTAACCAGCTTGCGGCTGAATATCGGCATGGCTCTGATCGGGTCAGTTATCGCTGAATTGGTTGGCTCCAATCGGGGGCTTGGATATTACATCACCTATTCGTCCAACATGCTGGATACGACAGGTATTTTTACAGGCCTTGTCCTCATCATGATTATCGCCGTTGTCTTGGAACAAATTATCGTTCAGGTTGAGCGGCGGCTACTGAAATATCGTTAAGGGCTGAACTCCAAATTATTTCACCCCATGAAATAAAAATGGAGCAACCATACATTTAGAAAGAAAGCGATTATTCAAGGAGGGGAATCACATGAAAAAAACAAAAATGCTCCTGGCAACGCTGCTGGTTCTGACGATGGCTTTGGTCAGCGCGTGCGGAAGCAACAACAATGCGGCTTCTGGAGGGAATAACGCTGGCGCGAACAATGCGACAACAGGAAGCAATGAAGATGCTGGCAATGCTACTCAACCAGAAAACGTCAAAATTCGCGTAGGTCTGGTGGGCGGCGGCATGACGCCAATTATTGCGCAAATCGGGATTAATGATGGCTCTTACGAGAAAGCCGGAATTACGATCGAGAAGCAAAGCTTCACGTCCGGTGCGGATATGGTACAAGCCTTGGTTGGCGGCAGCTTGGACATTGTCTTGGGTTCTTATGAGCACGTCTTAAGACAGCAAAAGAACGGCCTTGGCGTGAAAGCTTACGGCGAAATTTACAATGGCGTAGGTTATTCGCTGGTTGTGAAGAACGATGCTCCGTATCAGAAGCTGGAAGATTTGAAGGGAACGACACTGGCTGTAACCAAGGTTGGCAGTTTGTCCGACACGGGGTTGCGTGAAGGCTTGAAAGCAGTCAATATCGACCCGGACAAAGACGTACAAATCATCAATGGCGGCAGCGGCGCTACGATGCTGGCTGCCATCGAAAGCGGCAAAGCTGCTGGCGGTATGGTGTCCGAGCCAACGATTTCGCAAATGTTAGCTACCGGGAACTACCGGGTGCTGTATGACCCGCCGTATGATTTTGCCGGGATCACGGTTATGGCCAAAACGGATTGGGTTGAGAAAAATGAGGATGCGATGAAGCGATTCCTTCAAGTCAGCAATGAAGTGAATGAACGCGTGCAGAAGGATCCGGCCTCCGCAGTAGAAGCAATGCTGCAAGAGTTCGATCAAATTCCAGCCGACGTAATGGAAACGGCCGTTAAAAATCAACTGGCGAAAGTACCGGCGGGACTTAAAGTAACTGAGGAAGGCGCAAAGAACGTCTCGAAGACGCAAATCGAAGCAGGCGTTCTTGAGAAAGAAATTCCGTTTGAAGATACGGTGGACCTTTCGTTGCTTCCTTAAGACATATTAGAATCGGGTGAACAACGCGCGCTTATACCGTGCGTTTTCGCCCGATTTATTTCACAACCGACGATATTAGAGAAAGAAGGCGATCCGCTCATGGCCAAAGATTTAAGAACCTATCTTGGACAATTAACGCAATTTGATGCAAATAGCGTCAAGCTTGTCGACACGGAGGTTGATCCGCGTTTTGGCATTACCGCTTATGCTGCGGCATTGGCGGAGAAAGGCGATTACCCGGCCTTGCTCTTCAATAAGGTGAAGGGCGCACAAATGGCGTGTATTTCCAATCTGCTGACCTCGTACGAGCGCGTCGCCCTCTATTTAGGATGTGAGGTCCAAGACATTCCGCGGGTATATGGCGAGAAATTGCAGCAACCGATTGAACCTGTGGTCGTAGACCGCGCTGCTGCTACAGTGAAGGAAAACGTGATTGAAGAAGCAGACGTCGACCTGTCCAAACTGCCAATTCCCGTGCACAACGAGATGGATGGCGGTCCATATTTATCGGCGGGTGTGATGATTATCCGCGATCCCGAATCCGGGCTGATTAATGCGGGGATCTATCGTCACCAAATTTTCAACGAACGCGACATGGGTGTGTGGTTCCTTGGAGCACACCACGGCGGATTGATTTACAAAAAGTATAAAAAACAAGGCAAGCCGGCTCCAATCGCAATTGCATTAGGCCATCATCCTGGATTCATCATGGGAGCGGTTTCCCGGGTTCAAGGGATCGGCGGGGAATACGAAGCGGCTGGCGCATTAATGGGCGAACCTCTGGAACTGGTGAAGGCGGATACGTCTGATCTGCTCGTTCCGGCGCATGCGGAGATCATTCTGGAAGGCGAGATTTTGCCGGATAACGATCACAGCGAAGGACCGTTCGGTGAATGGCCGGGCCATTATCTCGGCGGAGGCTCGGTACCAACGATCCGCATCAAACGGATTACATATCGAAACCATGCGATCTTCCAAGATATTGTAGCATCGGGTCGAGAGCATTTGGTTGTGGGCGGAGTGCCGCGTTCCGGCAGTATTTATCACACGGTGAAAAAAATCGTGCCAGGTCTCAAAACGGTAAACGTTCCTTTCTATGCCCGCATGAACTGTTATTTGTCAATTCAGAAGGAAAAGGATGCGGACGTGAAAAAAGCAGCTTTTGCAGCGCTAAATACCGAGCCGGAGAATTTACGTCATATCGTCGTGGTGGACGAGGACATCGACGTGTTTAACGGAGAAGAGGTGGCTTGGGCGATTGGTACACGGTTTGATGCAGAACGTGATTTGCTGGTCATCCCGCGTTGGAACGGTCCGGGCGGGTTGCTTCCAACGAACTGGGAGTACAACGCCGAAGGCAAGAACACGCCGCGCATGTCCAGTGCTGTAATCGTTGACGCCACCAAACCGGCGCCGCCAGTCGTCTTTCCGAAACGGGCCGTTGTTCCAAAGGAACACGTGGAGTTGGCCGATTTGGCTTCGCTGCGAGAACTGTCGGCCGAAGAGAAAACCAACTGGCAAATCTAAAGCATGTAGCCTCAATCGACAGAAGACGGAGAAGACCACTTCCGTTGTCCATTCTGCCGTTTGAGGCTGGCTTGTTTCATAGTTAATGCCATGAATTAATCCTATTAATGAATTGTGAGAGGAGCATCAGCATGAGTAATGTAGTGGATTTGAACTGTGATATGGGCGAGAGCTTTGGCGCTTATAAGCTGGGCAGAGACAGCGAAGTGTTGAAGTATGTCACATCAGCAAATATCGCTTGCGGTTTCCATGCCGGCGACCCGGCGACGATGCGTAAGACCGTGAAGCTGGCGTTGGATCATGGCGTGGCTCTAGGGGCACATCCGGGCTTGCAGGATTTGATTGGATTTGGCCGTCGCGATATGGATCTGTCTCCGCAAGAGGCCTATGACATCGCAGTGTACCAGATCGGTGCGCTTTGGGGATTCGTACGCGCGGAAGGGGCGAAGCTTCAGCATGTCAAAGCCCATGGTTCTTTCTACAACATGGCGGCACGGAACGCCGGTTTGGCTGAGGCGATTGCCGAAGCAGTGTATAAAATCGATCCGGAGTTGATTCTGTTTGGACTTGCCGGCAGCGAGCTGATTAAAGCCGGGAAGAAAGTCGGGTTACGCACCGCGAGCGAAGTCTTCTCTGACCGGACCTACCAATCCGACGGTTCACTCACCTCGCGCCGTTTGCCGGATGCTCTGATTACGGATGAGGAGCAATCGGTGAAACAGGTCATTCGAATGGTTGCCGAAGGCAAAGTCATGTCTCAGCAGAACGTCGATGTGGATATCCAAGCAGATACGATTTGTATTCATGGTGACGGCATTCATGCCGTTGAGTTTGCGGAAAAAATTCGCACTTCATTAACGGCTGCGGGGATTACGGTACAACCGGTAGGGATCACGCTGGGGCAACAAGCGTAAGCGCTGAAGGAGGAGACAACAGGATGGAACCATTGCATTTACAGACGGACGTGTTGGTTGTCGGATCCGGAGCCGCCGGGTTGATGGCAGCCCGAGCGGCGGCCGATGAAGGCGCCCGCGTAATTTTGACCGACAAGAGCTTAATCAGCCGGGGCGGAGCGACGATTTTGGCGCAGATGACCGTAGCCGTAGCATTGGGCGAAGCGGAAGAGGACAGTACGGAAATTCATTTTGAGGACACGATGAAGGGAAGCCGGGGCTTGGCTGATCCCAAGATCGTTCGTGCTGTCGTCGAACGGGGACCCAAGGTGATTCTCGAAGCGGAAGGTTATGGCGTCAAGTGGGCCCGCACACCGGATGGCAAGCGTTCACAGGCGTTTGCTCCAGGGCATTCCAAAGCCCGCTGCGTGTACGTGGATATTTTGAATACGGGCGGTGCTACAGCCGCTGGTTTAAAGAAGGCGATTTGGAAGGACGAGAAGATCCAACGTCTGAAGAACGTGATGATCACGAAAGTTGTCGTTGAGAATGGGCGGGCCGTCGGTGCCATCGGCTTTGAGATGGAGGAATACCGCCCGATTAGTATCGCCGCCTCATCGGTCATTTTGGCTACAGGAGGGTTAACGGAGGTCTTTGAACGCAACAGTGCATCGGCGAACATGACTGGTGACGGATTCGTGCTGGCAGCCGAGGCAGGTGCCGAAGTGCGCGATATGGAGATGGTGCAGTTTTTCCCCATTGCTCACCTGTTCCCGCCTCTCGTTGGCATCGATCCGATCATGTGGGATCCGTTCCGCTATAAGCTGGGCGGTCGCCTGTTGAACGGTTTGAAAGAAGAATTTATGGATAAATACAACGGCGAAGTTGCCGGAAAATACACGGCGGCGCGTGACCAAACGACACTGGCGATTTTCCGCGAGGTGGAGGCTGGCCGCGGTACGCCGCACGGCGGAGCGTATCTCGACTTCACGATGGTACCGGAGGACAAGCTGAAGGAAGCGTTTGGCCCGGTCATCGATATTTTGCGGAATCAAGGCGTGGATTTGACCAAGGATATGGTGGAAGTAGCCCCAATGGCGCACTTTATGCTCGGCGGTGTACGGGTAGACGAAGCAATGCGCACAAGAGTACCGGGTCTGCTCGCATCGGGTGAGTTGATTTATGGCATGCATGGTGCGAATCGCTTATCCGGCAATGCCATCACCGAAGCACTGGTTACCGGGCGAATTGCCGGTGAAACTGCCGCACGCGAGAAAAGCGATGCACTGGATGAAGCTGCTGTGCGTCAAGCCTTTGAGCGGGAGATGGAGCGGTTAACGCAATTTTGGCATCCTACCCCGGTTGAGCGGGATTCTGCCTCGCTCCAAGCGTTTAAACGCAAGCTGCAGAAGGTGATGTGGAAGGGTGCTGGTCCGCTTCGTACGGAAAGCGGCTTGAAGGAAGCGTTGACGGAGCTTAAGGCGCTGGGCAGCGAGCTGGACCGCATCTCGCTGGCGAAGCCGGGCAAATTTGCGCTGTCCCTGTTCGAGAAGCTGGAAGCCGCCAATATGCTGAAAGTCAGCGAAGCGATTGTGCTTGGCGCCCTGGAACGCAAAGAGACGCGCGGTGCCCATGTACGATTGGATTACGACGAAACGCTCAGCCAACCGTCCAGCTACAGCTATGTCTTAAATGAGGCAGGGGATTGGGTTGTCACCGAGGTTCCGCTGCCGGCGGGCAGCTAACCGAGACGGACGAGATCAAACGAGCCGGCAAGACGGTTCCGAATGAAGGGAGAATAAGGAACAATGGCAACAGTGACTTTAAACGTAGTTCGCGGCGATGCAGAAAGCGGCGCTTCCTTTGAGAAATACGAAGTTCCATTTCGTGACGGGATGAGCCTGCTGGATGCGATCTTTTGGATTCGGGAGCATGTCGACCCGTCCTTTTCGGTACGGTATTCCTGCCGTTCCGCCAACGCCTGCAAAGAATGCTCGGCGTTTGTGGATGGCAAACCTGGTTACTTGTGCAGCATTCGCGCTGTTCCAGGCAGTGAGGTTAAGATTGAGCCGCTGACCGGCCGACCGTGGATCAAGGATTTGGCAACCGCCTTGGAGTAGACATCATCATATTTACATGAAGGAGGGGCAATTATGGCCTGGCTACAGCCCCGCAGTTTAGACGAAGCGCTTGAGCTGCTTCGGGAGCGGAATCCCCGTATCGTGTGCGGGGGAACCGATTTGTTCGTGAACGCGCAGCGTAAATCCTATGAGTCGGAGCACACCGACTGGCTCGATATCCGGCGTGTGCCGGAGCTGCAAGCGACCCGCCGCACCGAGGCGGGTCTTGAAATCGGCGCCGCGGTGACGGCTGCCGAGATCTGGGGCAGCGACACGTTTCGCGTCGTGCCCGCGCTGCAACAGGCCGCCCGCATCGTTGGCGGCTGGCAGATCCAAAACCGCGCATCGCTGGGCGGCAATGTGGCGAACGCCTCCCCGGCCGCCGATATGGTCGTTCCGCTCGTGGCTTACCGAGCGGAAGTCCGGCTAGCCGGGGCGGACGGCACTCGCAGCGTGCCGATCGCGGACTTCATCACCGGGCCGAAGGCGACCCAGCTCCGCGAACGCGAGCTGATCACGTCGCTGTTCATTCCGGCCCGGGTGCTCGAGGTGCCGCAGGTGTTTCTGCGGCACGATCAGCGTGCGGCCACCGACATCTCGATCGTCTCCGTCGCCTTGCTGCTGCAAGGCAAAGGCCATGAGATCGAGTGGGGGACGGCCGCCGTGGGCGCAGCCGCGCCGAAGCCGTTCACGCTGAGCGCGGAGGAAGAAGAGCGGTGGAGCGGCGAACTTACCGCCGCTAAGCTGGACGAGCTCAGCGCGTTGTACGTGCAGCACAGCTCGCCAATTACGGATGTGCGCGCCAGCGCGGAGTATCGCCGCGCCTTAGTAGGGACTTATATCAAGCGGGCCGCGAACGCTTTGCTACCGAACGGCCTGTAACGAGGGGAGAGGAGCATCACCATGGCAGGGACAACCTTAAAGATCGCCATGTCAGAGAGCGATCGCACCTTAAAATTGCTCAGCGGCGCCAAACCGCTGCCGGGCTTTACGCTCGATGTGCAGCGGGAGTCGATTGAAGATATTTTTGTGAACCAAATTTCCCAGGCGTCGTATGACGTATCCGAACTGTCGTTGGCCTCCTACCTGATTGCCAAAGGCGGAGGAGATACGCGGTTAACGGCCATCCCGGTATTTCTATCCCGGTCATTCCGACATAATGCGATTTATGTCCGTTCGGACAGTCCATATACGCATCCTTCCGAGCTTAAAGGCAAACGGTTCGGATTTCCCGAATACCAAATGACTGCGGCCGTCTGGGTCCGGGGCATGTTCCGGCATGAATGGGGGATCGCCACTGACGAGATGGAATGGTTTACGTTCCGTCCAGAGCGGGTGCCGGTGGAGACACCGGCAACGCTCGTCGAGGGCGATATTTTTGAAGCGCTGGCGGAAGGGAAAGTGGATGCGATCATGACGGCCCGGCGCCCGCCGGCCAAGCTGTTCCCGGCTTCGGGCGAAGGCGGCGTGCTGCGCCGGTTAATCCCGGACGTATGGAACGTCGAGCGGGAGTATTACGGGCGTACGGGGATTTTCCCAATTATGCACTTGGTTTCGCTGAAGGCAACCACCGTAGAGCAGTTCCCGGAACTGCCCAAGCAGCTGTATGAGCTGATGCGGGCGATCAAGGATGAAGGGATCGCGGAGCTGCTGGAGACGATTCGCAATGCCACCTCCAATCCGTTTGTCTGGGAATCGGCTGAAGCCTCGGCCAAGCTGATGAACGGGGATATGTGGCCTTACGGAGTTGCAGCGAACTGGCCGCAGATCGAGACGTTTATTTCTTATCTTCAGGAGGACGGCCTGCTGGACCGCAGCTTCACACCGCAGGAAGTGTTCCATGCCTCCGTCCAAAACACATAAGCATTTGCAAAAGGAAGAAGGTGCTGCCTCATGAACGGCGGACATAACCATAACCTTAACTCTAGTTTGACGTTAACGATTAACGGCGAGGACGTGACCTGGAACGGAGAGCCAACCGCTTCGCTGGCGGACGTCATCCGTGAAGGGCAAGGCCTGACAGGGACAAAGATCGGCTGCCGCACCGGCGAATGCGGGGCTTGTACCGTGCTGCTGGACGGCCAACCGGTCGTCTCTTGCCTGGTGCCGGTCGCTTCCGCCCAAGGGCAATCGGTGGAAACGATCGAAGGCTTAGCCCGACATCCGGAGTTCCGGGAGCTGGAGCAAGCGATGCAGGAATATGGCGGCGTACAGTGCGGTTTTTGCACGCCGGGGATTATGATGTCTACTTGGGCTTGGCTGCAAAATCCCGATTTGTTCGGCGGCGACATCGGCGCGGCGCTGAAGAACAACCTGTGCCGCTGCACCGGTTATCGCGGCATTATGGAAGCGGCGGAGCACGTCCTGGCCTCGAAAGGAGCCGTGCGATGACGACAAATAGCCAACAGCAAGCTAGCAAATCGCAAGACGCCAAGGTCATGAACCCGGCTGACCCGAATCCTTCGGCTCGGCAAGGGAATCCGACGTTAAAGCAGAAGCCGCTGGATTTGAAGTCCAAGCTGGAAGGGCAGACCCGTTACTTGCACGATCTGAATTTTCCGGGGCAGCTCGTTGGCGCGATTTACCGCAGCCCATTGGCCCATGCGCGGATCAAACGGATTAACGTGGACAAAGCACGCCAGGTGGAAGGCGTACATGCTGTTATCACGGCAGATGACGTACCTAACCATAAATATGGGCCGACCAAATTCAAAGACTGGAATATTCTCGCCCGCGATCGCGTGCTCTTCATCGGTGACGAAATCGCTGCTGTTGCGGCTGAGACGAAAGAAGCAGCCGAGCAAGCCTTGGCCTTGATTGAGGTGGAGCTAGAGCCTCTGGAAGGCGTATTTGACCCCGAAGCAGCGATGGCTCCCGGTGCTCCTCAGATTCATGAGGACGTGGAGCTGAACCGACCGATGAAGGTAGATGTCTCGCGCGGTGATGTGGAAGCCGGGAAGCAGAAGGCGGCCGTCGTCAAAGGCGGGCGTTACATCTCGAACCGCATTTATCAGGGGCATTTGGAGCCGGTTGGGGCGATCGCGCACTGGTCGGAGGAAGAGGGCGTCACCATTTGGGCGCCTTCCCACATTCCGTATCGGGCGCGGGAAGCGTATGCGGCCGGGTTTGGCTTGCCGGAGGACAAGGTGCGGATTATCGTGCCGCCGATTGGGGGTTCTTTTGGCGCCAAATACGTTCTGAAGGTTCATGTGATCGCAGCCGCCTTGGCGATGGCGACAGGGCGGCATGTGAAGATCATTTTGGATCGGTATGAAGATATGATCACGGCCCATCCACGGGTTCCATTGACTTTTGACATTGAGATCGGGGCAGATGCGGAAGGGAATTTCGTGTACAAAGATCTGACGGTATATGCCGATGCGGGCGCTCGTGTCTATTGGAGCCCTAACGTCATTGCCACCGCCTGCACCCGGCCCGACAACATTTATCATTTCCATAATGTGAAGTCGACGGGGTACCTGGTGTACACCAACAATAGTCCCACGACATGTATGCGCGGGTTTGGCAATGCGGAGATGCTATTTGCCGTGGAAAGCGTGATTGATGAGATTGCGCTGGAGCTGGGGATGGACCCGGCTGAGCTGCGTCTCAAAAATATCGTTCACGCCGGCGACACCACGCTGCACGGGTATCGTCTCGATACATGTAATTTGGAGGCGTGCATCGAGAAGGTGAAGGAGCTGTCCGGTTGGGAGCGGAGAAACGAATTGCCGCCTTACCGGGGCCTTGGCCTAGCGGTGGCCAATCACGTCTCGGGCTTCCGTGCGATCGATCCGCGGTTTGACGGCTCAACGGCCGTGATCCGCGTGAAACCGGGCGGATTCGTGGAAGTGGAAACCGGCGAAATCGAGTTGGGCCAAGGGATGTCGATGACTTACGCCCGCATCGCCAGCCGCGTGCTGGGGATTCCGGAAGACGGGATTTTAGTAAAATCCGGGGATACCGGGCGGTATCCGTTTGGCATCGGTACGCTGGCTTCTCGCAGTACGGTTATGGGCGGTAATGCGGTGCAAAAAGCGGCGGAAGCGCTGGTCCGCGAAATCGAGAAGCTGGCAGTTGAAGCGCTGGGCGAAGGCGCGGTATTTAAAGACGGCGTCGTTCAATATAGCGGTAAGACGTATTCCCTTAGCGATGTCGCTGATTGGTTCCGGGCTCGTCATGCCGGCGAGGAGCTTACGGTGAAGGAAAGTTATGTGCCGGATACCGAGCTGCCGGACGCCACCTATTTCGGGCATCCATCGCCAAACTATCCGTTTGCGGCGCATGTTGCTGAGGTCGAAGTGGATCCGGACACTGGCCGCACGAAGGTCGTCGGATATTGGGCAGTACATGATTCCGGCACGATCATTCATGAAACGATGGCGAAGGGCCAAGTGCTGGGCGCCGTAGCCCAAGGCATCGGCTGGGTGACGATGGAGGACTTGATCGTCCGTGAAGGCAGAGTCATGAACCCTTCGATGATGGACTACCGCATGCCGGGGGTTAAGGATATGCCGGATGTTCAGGTGCATTTCGTACAGGAAGCCGATCCGCATGGTCCATTCGGAGCGAAGTCCTTAGGCGAAGTGGCGCTGGACCCGGTTCCGGGCGCGATTGCCAATGCAATCGCCCATGCCACCGGTCGGCGCGGTTATGTGCTGCCATTGTCGGCAGAACGCGTGTGGAAATCGTTGCAATCCTAAGGGTGTAAGGGGGGGCCGTTCCAGAATGCGACTAGACGGCCCCCAGATTGAAGACGGGAGATGACATGAACATGGAGGAGCTCATGCTTGCGTTAGACGCCTGTCTGGCCGAGCGTCAGGCGTGCGTTGTTGCCACAATTGTAGATGTGGACGGCTCCGCCTACCGCCGGGAAGGCGCGCGTTGCCTCATCCATGCGGATGGCGAGGTGACGGGCATTCTGAGCGGCGGCTGTATTGAGGAAGACTTGCGCGAGCATGCCCAAGAGGTGCTTCGCATCCTGGAGCCGCGCAAGCTGCTCTACGACTTCCGCATCGGAGAAGACGAGGTATGGGGCACCGGCCTCGGGTGCAACGGGGCGATCACGGTGTGGCTCGAGCCGTTTGATCCGGTCCGCGCGCCGAACGTGGCGGCCCGGATCATCGGCGACCTGCGGCAGCGCGTAGAGACGCGCGAGCCGTATGTGGCGGCGACGGTGATCGGTTCCTCCGATCCCGCCGCCGTGCCGCCCGGCACGCGCCGCACGCTTGCCGGCGCGGCCGAAGCCGCCGGCCTGCTGGGCGCGGGCCGGCGGGCCGGGCTGGTGCGACGCACCGAGGGCAGCACGCAGCTGGAGCTGCTGCTGGAGCGGGTCGCACCGCGCCCGGAGCTGGTCATCGTCGGCGTTGGCGACGATGCGCGTTTGCTCTGCAGCCTGGCGCGCCGGCTGCAGTGGCGGGTGACCGTCGCGTACCATGCGACGGGGAAAGCGACGCGGGAGCGGTTTCCTGCAGCGGACGAGCTGCAGATTATCCCGCGCTTCGCGTTTGAGCAGGTCGACGTCCGCGGCAAATACGTCGTCGTCATGTCACATAACCTGGACCTGGATCGGGAGGCGGTCCACCGGATGCTCACCCCGGAGGTCAAGTATGTCGGCCTGGTTGGCTCCAGCTACCGGCTGAAGAAGATTTTGGAGCCGATACGTCAGCCTGGCGAGCCGGAACGCAAGATCGACCCTGCGCTGCGGGATAAGCTCTATTCGCCAGTAGGGCTGGACATCGGTGCGGAAACCCCTGAAGAGATTGCGATGAGTATCTTGGCAGAAATTACCGCAATCAAAAATGGACGCTCCGGCGGGTTTCTGCGTGATCGGAAAGGGGCCATCCGCGGGGGAGGAACTGACGCTTCATTGAACGCTTCGACTTCGAGTCCATCATTTCTTGACGAACCTGCCTTTCCGGAGTCCTGCCGTGTCTAAGCGCAGAGCTGGGTCAGGAGATGTATGGGCGTTAATCCTCGCGGGCGGCGCTTCCAGGCGTATGGGCGAGCCGAAGCTGCTGCTGCCAGCACCGCGCGGAAATCTGCTGCAACAAACGATGCACCAGGTGTTGGCGGCAGGAAATGTTCAGATGGCGGTAATTACCGCGGAAGGCGGACCGCTTCGCCAAGAAGATACGGAGAGTGTGCCGGTGGAATGGCTGACAACCTCGCAGGCCAATCGGGGGCTTGGCGCCTCGCTGGCGGCTGGAGTCCGGCAGCTAGAGGCGCGTTATGCACCTGCAGCGATTCAAATCATCTTGGGCGATCAGCCGGAGATCTCACCGGATGCGATACGGCAAGTGACGGAAGTGTTCATCCAAACCGGAGCCGAGATTGTGCAAGCGCGTTATGATGATCGACCGGCGCATCCCGTATTGTTTGCAGCGCCGTTGTTCCCTGAGTTGACTAAGCTGGACGGTGACGTTGGGGCCAAAGAGCTGCTGCAGCAATACAGAGAGCAAATCGTTGAGGTGAAGATTTCGGGAAATGCCCCCCGCGATATCGACACGCCGGAGGAATATGCGAGATACCGAGAGTCAGCTTTTTCTAAAATTTGACTTCGCTGCTGCGACACGATACGCTTAGATCATCAATCTATTGCGTGAGGGGGACAGGACATGCCGCTGATCTATCACTTTGATCCGGAGCAAGTCCGCATTCGTGAAACGGTAAATGAAGAGGACGTAGAATTCGAGTTGACTTTCCTGCAGAACGAACCGCTGTTCTCGAACATGCGGGAAGTGCAGAAAAAGTTCGAGGATAATGACGTATACACGGATGTCTTGTTCTACTTGAATCAGGATCAGGAGCGCCAATACCGGATCATCGTTCGTAAAGATTTTTATGATGATTTTCTGCTTGCCTTAATGAAATACCGCATAGTGAACAAGCTTGAGTGGAAGGACTAAGCTGATGACAGTCCTATATATAGAAGCAAAAAAATCCGTAAGGGTGTCATTCATACCTTTACGGATTTTTTGCTTGCAGGTTAGTGCGTCGAATGCACCCGTTCCCTCCATTGAGCTCGTTTTGCGGCCCAAAACCGCCAGCCGGTCAAAAGCGCGACGACGAGACAGATGGTGGCGGATGTCATGAACACCACACGCATGCCGGACAGGAACAGGTCGGGACGATCCGGCACCAAGCCGGTGACGCGATGCCCCGCGCGACTGCTCATGACGCTAAATAAAGTTGTGGTCGCAACGGTAATGCCGACAACCATCCCCATATTGCGTACGAGCGAGTTGATGCTGCCGGCGATACCCAGCTGAGTTTTCGGGACCTTCGACATGATGAGCGAGTTATTGGGTGACTGGAATAGACCATTGCCCAGACCAAGCATCGCGATCCACACGCCCACCAAGGCCATCGAACTGCTGTCGTGTAAACGGGCCAGCCCGATTTGCGCAATTACCATGACGATGAGTCCGACGAAGGTCAGCAGCTCGGAGCCGATTTTATCGGACAATGCACCGCTCAGCGGGGCGACGATAACCATAACGATCGGGAACAGCATCATAAGGAACCCAGCATGAGAAGGCGAGAGGTTTAAGATGCTTTGCGTATAAAAGGGCGCGATGATATTAAAGCAGAAGTTGGCGACAAACACCAGGAAGCCGGCGAGAATACTTAAGCTGAACAACGGATTGCGGAATAACGTCAGTTGAAGCATCGGTGCTTCACTGCGCGTCTCGATCCACAGAAACACGAAGAACACGACAGCCGCCAGCACGAGCGCACCCACAATTCGGATGTCCTGATACCCGATCTGCTGGCCAAGCAGCAAACCGCTGAACAGTGCCAGAATAAAGACGGGGAACAGCGTGCTGCCCGCTTTATCGATTTTCACCTTCAGCTTGGTTCGGTCCGCCGGAAGCAGCTTCCAGCCGATGACAATCGCGATCAGGCCAACAGGAACGTTCACCCAGAAAATATATTCCCAGCCAAAGGCCGATACGATCACACCGCCAAGACTTGGGCCCGTGATACTGCCGAGCGACACGAAGGTTCCGGTGAAACCAAGCGCTTTGCCTCGTTCAGTGGCCGGGAAGATGTCGGTGACAATTCCCTGGCTGTTGGCCATGGTTAGCGAGGCCCCAAGCGCTTGCAGCAGCCGGGATCCAACAAGCAGCGGCAGGTTATGGCTAAAACCGCACAGCAGAGAGCCCACAGTAAAAATCACCATGCCCCATTTGAACACCTTGATTTTACCGACAATATCTCCAAGCTTTCCGAAGAACAGAATGGCCGCACAGGTCATCATCAAGTACGCAGAAACGATCCATTCCGCTTGAGCCACGGAAAGATGCAATTGTTTGGAGATCACAGGCAGAGCAATATTGACGATGCTGCCATCCAGCGTCGACATAAACGTAAATAAATTCAACACGATCAGAATCAACCAACGTTTCCGTTGAATGTCCGGATCATCCTGATAAGAAGTTGTGCGTAGGTCAGAACGTGGAGTCGTCATATCCATATCATTTCACACCTCTCTCTTCTCCATCCAAATTTGTTGCATCTGCAACCATTTTAAGCAATCCCAGTGTACTCCAATTTAGTTGCGAGCGCAACTGATTTCAGTTAAAATTTTCATAAATGAGATTTGTAAAAGAGGTGCAGGTCATGAACTACCCTTCCGTTGGGAAACTGATCTCCTATCTGCAACGGATCAACCAGAAGGAAGTCACCGCCTTGTTGAAGCCGTACGGGATCGGCGGAGGCGGAAACCACAGTTATCTGCTTGCAATATTAGCGACACCCGGGTTAAATCAAGACCAGTTAACGCACTTGGTGAAGTTTGATAAGGCGACCACAACCCGCTCCGTTAAGCAACTGGAGGAGGCCGGTTACATCGAACGGCGCGTGAATGAGCAGGACCGGCGGTCAATCTTGTGGTATCCGACGGAAAAGGGAAAAGCTTTCGAGCCAACGCTTCGGCAAATTTTAGCCGACTTTAATTTCCGACTGACGGCTGTGTTAACCGAAGAGGAAACAAAGCAACTCGAGCATTTACTTACGAAGATTTACGAGAGCAAGCTGAAAAACGACGAATATCCTTCAAAAAGCAGGTGAACCCATGGATTTGCAGATTCGGACAGGACGTCCCGAAGATTTGGACGAGATCATGGAAATGCTGCAGCGTTGCATTCAAGTGATGCAGGAAGGCGGCAGCGATCAATGGAATGAACATTACCCGAACCGGGACGTGTTAGCGGATGATTTACAGCGCGGGGTGTTGTTTGCTGCAGAAGCACAGGGGAAAGTCGCTGCGATCGTCGTTTTAGATGAAGAACAAGACGATTTGTATGAGACGATTGCATGGAAAGATACCCAAGGCCCTCATTTAATCATGCACCGGTTGGCTGTGGACCCCCGGATGCAAGGGCAGGGCATCGCCCGCCGGATGGTTGAGTTCGCTGAAGCTTATGCCCGTGAGCAAGGTTACCGCAGTTTGCGGCTTGACACCTATGCCCGGAACACCGCCGCCTTAAAATTATATCGCGGCCTTAGTTATGAGCAGCGGGGCGAGGTGCGTTTTCCAGGGCGAATAGATGTGTTTCCCGTGTTTGAAAAGGTCCTGGAGACGTTGTGAATCCCCAATGGTGAAGAACTAAAGGTAAATCGTATTGTTAATTCTCGTAATTTACGCTAATCGGGGCAATTAACAGTAAATCCTGCCTTTAATTTTGCCAATTTTCTCGAATACACGGGGTTTGATCGAATTTAGCAGTACTTTTTGCAGTTAGTTCAAACAATAACGCCAGTTGGTGGAAAATGAACGGTAGTTTTTACTGTTATTGCACCATTTGCGTCCTATTTTCCCTGAAGTTACTGCCCGCGAAATGAACGATGATGAAACGAAGTGATATCCTGAAACAGCGATTGACCGTCATCGGTCACGGTGAACTGATGATTAAGCGGGAGATACAGCGCCCGATACGGCTCGGGAACCCAGATATATTGATGGACGTAAGGTGTGGCAATAAATCCGCAATGGATCCAGAAGCGGAGGCGCTCCCGGTTCGTATCCGTGTCATCGGCTTCCGCTTCAATAATGATCGCCTCAGCGTGATGTTCAAACATGGCTAAGTCACGGATATCTGCGAAGAACTGAGTGCCAAAGCCTTGTCCTCTTACATCTTGACGCACGGCCATATAATCGAGGATCAATCGCTTGTGTCCCTGCTTGCTGCTCAGGCCGGTGACGCCCATCGCTACCGCTTCGCCGTCTAACAGCCCTGCGTGCAAGCTGGCGATTCCGCGATCCAGCATGCTCTTCAGCACCTTTACAGGCTTGGCACCGTGCGGGAATGCTTCGCGATAGATGGGTTCGAGCTTGTCCCACCAAACGTCATCCCATTGGTTTAAGGTTGTGAATGTCCATTGCATTTTGGGCCCCCCATTTTAGATGTACGGTTACTTCTATTTTATCCTTCCACCGGCATTCAGGACATATGTCCTTTCCAAACGGCAGAAGATATCCTTTAATTAGGTATTGATATAAAGGATCGCGAAGATTCGAGAACGAGGAGAGAGACGATGAGGGGTTTGTTATTTGCGTTTTTGGCCGGGGCGTTCATCACCTTGCAAGGGGTGGCCAATACAAGAATCAGCGGCGAGATCGGCACATGGCCGGCGGCAGCGTTGACTCAATGTACCGGCTTTGTCGCGGCTTTGCTGATTTGGCTGATGATTCGTGACGGGGGGCTGAACGACTTGCGCAAGGTGAAGCCGCTGTATATCAGCGGCGGGGCCTGGGCAGCGATTATTATTTTTAGCAATGTCACGGCGATCCAGCAGGTTGGAGTCACTTTGACGATCTCAGCGGTTTTGATTGCCCAGTTGTGCATCACCTTTCTGATTGATAGCCTAGGTTGGTTTGGTGTACCGAAGCAAAAAATGCGGCTGCCGCAGTTTATCGGAATCGGCTTGATGATTGCGGGAGTAATTATTCTTAAATTTTAAAGGATGAGTGAATGGCCCAAGCCTCAAGGAGGAGAACGGATATGAAAGAAGTGGCAGACCCGGACCTGCTAAATGACTATATCGAA
Source organism: Paenibacillus sp. J14 (assembly GCF_000518465.1). NCBI lineage: Bacteria > Bacillati > Bacillota > Bacilli > Caryophanales > Paenibacillaceae > Paenibacillus > Paenibacillus sp. J14. Next base: position 27,480 of record NZ_JADQ01000041.1, read on the forward strand.
TCGTATGGACTTCAGAAGGTATTTCCCAAAGCGTTGCTGCCTTATCTGACGCTTCACGGGTTTGACCAAGGAGAGCTGATTTGCACGCAAGGCGAGCCATCGCATACCATGTACGTGCTGGTTCGGGGGAAGATCAAAATCTATAACACCTCTCCGGAAGGCCGTAGGCTGGTCATTTCTTTTAAGAATCCGCTGGAGATCATCGGGGATGTCGAATACATTCGGGATGGGGATATCATCAATACCGTTGAGGCTGTGTCCCCGGTTCACATGATCGGGGTAGAGTACCGTTGGCTGCGGAAATACGGTGCGGATCATTCGCCGCTGTTGCATTTTTTACTGGACATTATCACCAAGAAGTTCTATATGAAATCCAGCTCGATGAGCTTTAATCTGCTGTATCCGGTGGAGATCCGCCTGGCGAGTTATCTCTTGTCTGTATCTTTCGACGAAGCGGATGCGCGGTTTCAGGGGAAACTCGGCACCGCCGATTTGGCCGATGCGGCTAATTTGATCGGTACCAGCTATCGCCATTTGAACCGGGTGCTGCAGAAATTCGCGGCGTTAGGTTTGATCGAGCGAAGCCGCGAGGGCATCACGGTGAAGGATCGGGAAGGGCTTCACAAACTGGCGAGCCGGAATATTTACGAATAGGGGGACGGAGAGACGTGCTGTTAGGAATAATGTTCGCATTGACTGCCGGAGCGTTGGTGGGGATGCAAAACGTGTTTAATACGAAGGTGAATGAGCAGACCGGCAATTGGACGACGACGACGCTGGTGTTAGCTCTGGGGTTCGCCGCCTCCTTTGTCATTGGACTGATCGTTGAAGGAAAAGGAATGTTTACGTCATTACCCGGGATGCCGGTTTGGTTTTGGTTCAGCGGCTTGATTGGGGTGGGCGTTGTTACTTGCATGGTACAGGGTGTCAAACTGTTGGGGCCAACGTATGCTGTAGCCATCGTGATGACTTCGGAGTTAGGGTTTGCCTTGTTGTTTGATTCGCTAGGTTGGCTCGGCTTACAGAAGGTGCCGTTTACGCTGAACCAACTGATCGGCGTGTTAGTGATTATCGGCGGCATCTTCGTATTTAAGCTGGGCGGGGGAAGCGAGAGCGAGGAGGAAAGCTCTGTTCGGAAGAGAGAAGCTTTGAATTAAGCTAGGAGTTAGGGGGCGTCAAAATATGGAGGGAAACATCGATAAAATCGCCTGGATTCACCTGCGGAATGGTCGCATGTTAAATGTCCGTTCGAAGGGGAAAGAGCTGTTTTATATACCAGGCGGCAAAAGAGAACCAGGCGAGTCCGATCACGAAACTTTGCAACGAGAGATTCAAGAGGAGTTATCCGTGACTGTAAAGCCGGAGACGATCAACTACTTTGCAACGTTTGAAGCGCAAGCTGACGGCAAGCCGGAAGGGATACTTGTACGGATGACCTGTTACTTTGCGGAGGTCGAAGGCGAGCCTCAACCCGCTTCCGAGATCGAGGAAATGGCTTGGCTTAGCTATGAGGAGCGCGTTCGGACATCGCTGGTCAGTCGGATGATCTTCGGCAAGCTCCATGAGATGGATCTTCTATAACGGAAGGATGGACGACCGATGATCATTAGACCTATCCAATCGAAGGATAATGCAGAGATTGAAGCGGTGATCCGCGATTGTCTGATCGAGTTCGGCGGAAACCGGGAAGGGCTGGCTTGGCAGGACGACAGCCTTCGCGCGCTTTCCCGCTATTATGAGCCAGTTGGAAGAGCTTACTGGGTCGTGGAGAAAGATGGCCGGGTGATCGGAGGAGCTGGGATTGCCCCGTTTGCTGATTCCAGCGAGGTGTGCGAGCTGCAGAAAATGTATTTGCGGCAAGAAATCCGCGGGACCGGGATCGCAGCCCAGTTGCTGGCGACCTGCTTAGACTTTGCCAAGCGTCATTATAAGCAATGTTATCTGGAAACGCTGCAGACGATGGAGGCGGCGAACCGTTTTTACCGCAAGCATGGCTTCCGGAAGCTGGAAGTTCCGCTAGCCGGCTCCGAGCATTTTGCCTGTGACGCCTGGTACATGATGGATCTTCATTCCTAACGAATACCGAAATTTGTTCTTCAAAAAACGCCATTTGGGCGTTTTTTTGTCGTTATAGGGCGTTCACCGACAAGCCGAGGGAATTCCCTGATGGGAAAGCAAGTGAAATTCGTTTCATAATGGAGTCAGAAGCTCGAATACCATTGATTCCCCATCAAAGGCATTCATTTGGGCGATGAAGGAGTGAACACTTCCGTGAAACGAAGATCAGGACTTAGCTTTTTTAAGAAGCCGGAAACGATCTCGGGGAAATGGACCAAGATCGAAGAGAAAAGCCGGGAATGGGAAAATATGTACCGCGGCCGCTGGTCGCATGATAAAGTTGTGCGCACGACGCACGGGGTGAACTGCACCGGCTCTTGCAGCTGGAAGGTGTTCGTGAAGAACGGCATCATTACCTGGGAAAATCAACAGATTGATTACCCGTCCTGCGGACCGGATATGCCCGAGTTTGAACCGCGCGGCTGCCCACGGGGCGCCTCGTTCTCGTGGTACGAGTACAGCCCGTTGCGGGTGAAATACCCTTATATGCGCGGGAAGCTGCTGCGCTTATGGCGCGAGGCGATGACCAAGTCTCAAGGGAATCCCGTGCAAGCTTGGGCGAGCATCGTGGAGAATCCGGAAGCTGCAAGATCCTATAAGCAAGCTCGCGGGAAAGGCGGACATGTTCGCGTGACCTGGGAAGAAGCGTCCCAGCTGATTTCAGCACAAATCCTTTATACCATTAAAAAATATGGGCCTGACCGGATTGCTGGATTTACACCGATTCCAGCGATGTCGATGATCAGCTATGCATCGGGCGCGCGGTTCATTTCATTGCTGGGCGGCGAAATGCTTAGCTTCTACGACTGGTACGCTGACCTGCCGCCGGCTTCGCCGCAAATCTGGGGCGAGCAAACCGATGTACCGGAATCATCCGACTGGTATAACGCCGGATATTTGATCATGTGGGGCTCCAATGTGCCGCTCACGCGGACCCCGGATGCCCACTTTATGACCGAAGTTCGCTACAAAGGAACCAAGGTGGTGTCCGTAGCGCCGGACCATGCGGAGAACGTCAAATTTGCCGATAACTGGCTCGCGCCGCATCCGGGTACAGACGCTGCGGTTGCCCAAGCGATGACCCATGTCATCCTTGACGAGTTCTATGTGAAGCGCCAAGAACCGATGTTCTTGAATTATGCCAAACAATACACGGACATGCCGTTCCTCATTTTGTTGGATCCGCATGAAGGTGGATATAAGGCCGGACGTTTCCTGCGGGCCAGCGATCTGGGGCAGGCGACGGAGCATGCCGAATGGAAGCCGGTCATTTACGACGAGGCGGCTGGAGAGCTGATCGTTCCGAACGGAACGATGGGCCAACGTTGGGAGAAGGACGTGAAGTGGAATCTGATTCTGGAGCGGGAAGACGGCACCCGGATCGAACCGGCGCTGTCAGTCGAACCGCACGGCGGAGAATGGACAGAAATCGTCTTCCCTTACTTCGATGCGGCAGGCAACGGCACGTTTACTCGGTCGATTCCGGCAAAAACGGTCACTTTGGCAGACGGCAGCACCCGATTGGCTGCGACTGTCTTTGATTTGATGCTTAGTCAATATGGCGTGAACCGCCCTGGCAGCACCCATACCGCCAAAGGGTACGATGATGCGGAATCGCACTATACGCCTGCATGGCAAGAGCGCATTACCGGTGTGAAGGCATCGCTGGTAGTGCAAATCGCACGCGAGTTCGCGCAGAACGCGCTGGATACTGGCGGCCGTTCGATGATCATCATGGGCGCCGGGATTAACCACTGGTTCAACAGCGATACGATCTATCGCTCCATTCTGAACCTGGTTGTGTTGACGGCATCCCAAGGCGTGAACGGCGGCGGCTGGGCCCACTATGTCGGGCAGGAGAAATGCCGCCCGATTGAAGGGTGGTCGACAATCGCGTTTGCCCGCGATTGGCAGGCACCGCCGCGGCTGCAAAACGCGACTTCGTTCTTCTATTTTGCTACAGACCAATGGAAATACGAGGAGATGAGCGCGGAATCGCTGAAATCGCCAACCGGCGGGGAGATTCCGTACCGTCATCCAGCGGACTACAATGTGCTGGCTGCCCGACTGGGCTGGCTGCCTTCGTACCCGCAGTTTAATAAGAACAGCCTATCGTTCGCCGAAGAAGCGGCGGCTCAAGGTAAAACCGATAACGCGGACATCATCAAGCATGCTTACGAGCAAGTGGTGTCAGGCGAAACGAAGTTTGCGGTGGAAGACCCGGATGCGCCGGAGAACTTCCCGCGTACGCTGTTCGTCTGGCGGTCGAACCTGATCTCCAGCTCGGCGAAAGGGCAAGAGTTCTTCATGAAACATCTGCTCGGCACGCATAACGGGTTGTTATCCAATCCGAACGAAGAGGAGAAGCCGGAGGAAATCGTTTGGCGTGATGAAGTGGAAGGCAAACTGGATCTGCTAGTGGCACTGGATTTCCGGATGACAGCGACCCCGATGTACGCTGATATCGTCCTGCCTGCCGCAACCTGGTATGAGAAGATCGACCTTTCCTCAACCGACATGCACCCGTTCGTGCATCCGTTTAACCCGGCGATCGATCCGCTGTGGGAATCGCGGACGGACTGGGATATTTACCGGTCGCTGGCCAACGTCTTGTCTGAGATGGCGAAGGAACATATGCCGGGCGTATACAAAGACGTAGTTTCCTCTCCGCTGGGTCATGACTCGATGGCTGAAATTTCCCAGCCATATGGGGAAGTGAAGGATTGGAAGCGCGGTGAAGTCAAGCCGGTACTTGGCAAAACGATGCCTAGCTTTAGCGTGGTTGAGCGCGATTACACGAAGATCTACGACAAGTACATCACGCTGGGACCTAACCTGGAATCTGGCAAGGTGGGCGCCCACGGGGTCAGCTTCTCCGTGAAGGAAGAATACGAGGAACTGAAAAAGATCAACGGCGCTTACACCGATGATACGATCAAAAACGGTCGTCCGAAGCTGCGTACCGCAAGACAAGCGGCCAATGCAGTGCTGCACCTGTCCTCGGCAACAAACGGCAAAGTTTCGCAGAGAGCTTGGGAATCTGCTGAACAGGATACCGGCGTGGAGTTGAAGGATATCTCTGCAGATCGTGCGGCGGAACGCATCACCTTTGCGAACATTACCGCACAACCTCGCGAGGTCATCCCAACTCCGGTATTCAGCGGTTCGAACAAATCAGGACGCCGGTATTCGCCGTTTTCAACGAATATTGAACGGTTGGTGCCGTTCCGGACATTAACGGGACGCCAGCATTTTTATCTGGATCATCAGATCTTCCTGCAATTCGGTGAGGCGCTGCCGGTTTACAAACCAACGCTTCCGCCGATGGTGTTTGGTCCACGGGACAAACAGGTTGAGGGCGGCAAGGATGCACTTGTCCTGCGCTACTTAACACCGCACGGGAAATGGAACATCCATAGCACCTATCAGGATAACCTGCACATGCTGACCCTGTTCCGCGGCGGGCCTACCGTCTGGATCAACAATGAGGATGCCGAAGCGCATCAAATTAACGATAACGATTGGCTGGAGGTCTATAACCGCAATGGCGTTGTTACGGCTAGAGCCGTAGTCAGCCACCGGATGCCCAAGGGCACGATGTTTATGTATCACGCCCAAGACAAACACATTAATGTTCCTGGTTCGGAAATTACGGGTGAGCGAGGCGGCAGCCATAATGCGCCGACGCGAATCCATTTGAAGCCAACTCAGCTCGTTGGGGGCTATGCCCAGCTTAGCTATGGTTTCAACTATTACGGACCTATCGGCAACCAGCGCGATGTGTACGTTGCCGTGCGCAAACTGAAGGAGGTTGACTGGCTTGAAGATTAAAGCGCAAATCGCCATGGTGATGAACCTGGACAAATGCATCGGCTGTCATACCTGCAGTGTGACCTGTAAGAGCACCTGGACGAACCGGGAAGGCGCCGAATATATGTGGTTTAACAACGTTGAAACGAAGCCGGGGATCGGTTATCCGAAACGTTGGGAAGACCAAGAGCATTACAAAGGCGGCTGGACGCTGCGTAACGGGAAGCTGGAGCTGAAATCCGGCAGCAAGCTGTCCAAGATCGCGCTCGGTAAAATTTTCTATAACCCGGATATGCCGGAAATGAAAGACTACTACGAGCCTTGGACTTATGATTACGAGAAGCTGACGAATTCGGGTGAGAAGAAGCACCAGCCTGTGGCCCGTCCGAAATCCGCCGTCACCGGCGACACGATGGACCTGGATTGGGGGCCAAACTGGGAAGACGATCTGGCCGGCGGCCATATCACCGGACCAAAGGACCCAAACATCGAGAAGATCGAAGAGGACATCAAGTTTAACTTCGAACAGTCGTTTATGATGTACTTGCCTCGTCTATGCGAGCATTGCTTAAATCCAAGCTGCGTGGCTTCCTGTCCATCCGGCGCAATTTATAAACGCGATGAGGACGGCATCGTCCTCGTCGACCAGGAAGCTTGCCGCGGCTGGCGTTATTGCATGACGGGTTGCCCATACAAGAAGGTTTACTTTAACTGGAAAACCAACAAAGCGGAAAAATGCACATTCTGCTTCCCAAGAATCGAAGCAGGACTTCCAACCGTGTGCTCCGAAACCTGCACCGGACGTATCCGTTATCTCGGCGTGCTGTTGTATGATGCGGATCGCGTGCAAGAAGCGGCATCTACCCTAGATGAGAAGGATTTGTACGAAGCTCAGCTAAGCCTGTTCCTTGATCCAAATGATCCGAAAATCATCGAGCAAGCCCGCAAAGATGGACTTTCTGAGGAATGGATCGAAGCGGCGCAAAATTCGCCGGTCTACAAGCTGGCCATCGAATATAAACTGGCCTTCCCGCTGCATCCAGAATACCGGACGCTGCCAATGGTGTGGTACGTACCGCCGCTCAGCCCGATCATGAGCCATTTTGAAGGCAAGGATTCGATTCAGAACCCGGATCTCATCTTCCCGGCAATTGAGGAAATGAGAACGCCGATTCAATACCTGGCGAATCTGCTGACGGCTGGGGACATGGAAACGGTAAAAATCGCTCTGCAACGGATGGCAATGATGCGCCAATACCAACGCGCACAATTCTCCAAGCAGCCGTTTGACGAGAAACGATTGGATCGCGTGGGGCTGACCGCACAACAGGTTGAAGAAATGTACCGTTTGCTGGCGATCGCGAAATATGAGGATCGGTTCGTCATTCCAACCTCGCATAAGGAGGGGTACATGGACCCGTACCGGGCCCAAGGCACCGCCGGATTTGGCATGGATTGTGACGGCTGCGGTCCTGCCACTCCGATTCCGGCGAGCACCGGCAAGAGTGGACGGGATCTGTATGAACAAAACTTCTATGGGGGGATCTGGCGTGATTGATCTGGTGAAACTGGATGCACATCGCGAGTTGTTCGGCTTTTTTGCCGGGCAGCTCGTTTACCCCGACAAGGAGACGTTCGCTTCCATTCAGGAAGGTGGGGAAGAGGCTTTCCCTGCTTCCGTCATGGAGCCGGTGTCGAAATACCGGGAACAGATGCTTGCACGAAGCATGGAAGAGATCGAGGAGCTTTACGTCGATACATTTGATTTTGAGAAGTCGTCAACGCTGTATATGACGTATTTCAAATATGAAGATTCTAAAGACCGCGGACAACTGCTGACCTCGCTTAAATTGGTTTACGAGATGTTTGGCATGGAGATGGTGGACCGGGAGCTGCCGGATTTTCTGCCGCTGATGCTGGAGTTTTTGTATGCGGCCGATTGGCTCCATCATCCGCATGGCTTGATGGCGATGCAGACGGTAATCTCGATTTTGGAGGACGGCACTTACCAATTAATGAAGTCACTGGAGTCGAAGGGGAACCCTTATTATCCATTAATCAAAGCCCTTCGGGAAACGTTTAAGCTGTGTTTGTCGCAGGAGGTGAAAGTCCATGAGCCTGTTTGAGCAATTTCTATGGGTGATTTTTCCCTATCTCTGTGTGGTCACGTTCGTGGTGGGGCATATCTTCCGTTACCGCTACGACCAGTTTAACTGGACGGCCAAATCTAGTGAGTTCATCGAGAAAAAACGGCTGATGCTCGGCAGCCTCCTGTTTCATATCGGGATTATCCCAGTTATTATGGGTCACGTGGCCGGGCTGGGGATTCCGAAGGCATGGATGAATGCGATTGGCGTCAACGAGCATTTGTATCATATCGGGGCGATGTATGGCGGTGGATTTTTTGGCGTGGTGACGTTTGCCGGAATGCTGATTCTGACAGCCCGTCGATTGACGATGAAAAACGTGCGCCGGCTCAGCTCCGCATCGGATATGATCGTTAACGGTTTGCTGCTGTTTATCGTTTTTATGGGGATGTACTCTACGCTGGTGACAAATAACGTGCAACCGGACTTTGACTATCGGGAGACGATATCCATTTGGTTCCGTAACCTGCTGATCTTGCGTCCGGAAGCCAGCTATATGTCAGAGGTGCCGATCACGTTTCAAATCCACATTTTAGCAGGTTTTATCATCTTTGCTCTGTGGCCGTTTACCCGGCTCGTTCATGTGTGGAGCGTACCCTTGAATTATGCCCGGAGAAGCTATATCCTTTATAGGAAGAATCGCTCGCACTCTGCGGGACGTTAAGGATTTGAGATTAGGGAGACGAGTTCATGAAACCAACCTCCGGTTGCTACCAGGTGATGATCGATCAATTAAGAGAGCAAATGGGGTATGATTTTGTGTCGCTGGCCTTTGCGGAGTCGGCGATCAACGACTTTGTACTTACCTGGAAATACGCTTCAGGCAATTTGAATAACCGCTACAAACGGATCGTTCTCCAGTCGGGGAAGGGGGTTGCCGGCATCGTGTTCAAAACCGGCAGCCCCATGCTGGTTCCCCGTGTAGACGAAGTGCTTCAACCGCAAGAGCAGTACAATTTTCCGATCTTACTCTCGGAGCGATTGACCAGTTTGGCTGCGCTTCCGCTGTATTTGGCGGATCGGGTGGAAGGCGTGCTCTTGGCCGGTTACCGGGGAGAGCAACGGATGTCCCAGGAAGATTTGCTCCAGCTGTATGAATGGCTGCAAGGCCAGTTTGGTGATTTTGAGATCAAGGAGCTGATCCCATGAATCCGTTATCCTTGAACATACCCATCGAGCTTCTGCAGAAGCAGTATGAGCAAAGCTCCGATGCTATCATATTCTTTGATGCACAGCATCGGATTATTGCGATGAATCCTCAGGCCGAGAAGCTGCTGGATCGCCGGGTGCTGGAGGAATCAGCAGACACCGAGCACAACGCTTTTTGCTTCTCGTGCCGTGGATATACTAGTGAAGATGAACCGATGTCCTGTATCAATTGCTATCTTTCCAACACCAAGAAGGATTTTAGCTCCTTCCAGCTCTATTTGGAGACCAAGACGAAAGGCGTCGTCCCGTTTTCGGCCAGTTTTCAGACGGTGGACCAAGAGTCGGGGGTTCGGGTGCTGATCTTGCGCGATCTGACGAATCCCATCATGACGCAGCAAATGCTGAACCGCAATACTATGATGAAGAGCATTATTAAAGCTCAGGAGGATGAACGCAAGCGGATCTCCCGCGAGTTGCACGATAGTGTCGCTCAAGAGTTGATCAGCTCGCTGGTGGATCTTCGGGTGTTGAAATATTTGAATGTGCAAGAGGAAGCCTTGCAGAAAATCCAACAAACGGAGGCTTCGCTCACCCGATTGTTGGAGCAAATTCGCAATCTATCGGTGGAGCTGCGTCCAGCCTCCTTGGACGATCTTGGTCTGGATGCGGCTTTTCGTTCGCATTTCAAATGGATTGAGAAGAACTACGGGGTCGTCGTGCGTTTTGTGGCGGAGCTCGGCGGGCAGCGGTTTAACAGTGAGGTTGAGACAGTAGTCTACCGGGTATGTCAGGAATCCGTGCTTAACGCACTGAAATATGCCAACGTTGACGAAGTTGACGTACGTTTATTTGCTTCCGAGCATACGCTGGAGCTTGTCGTTTCCGATCAGGGAAGCGGATTTGACGTGAATGCAAACGATCCGAAGGGAACCGGACTTGGCATATATGGGATGAAAGAACGGGCAGAGCTGGTCGGCGGAGAGATCACTGTGACTTCGGAGCGGGGGAAAGGGACCACCGTTCATTTACGAATTCCGTTGGCCGCCGTCTCCCCGTAAACGGTGCTGCAAGAACGAAAGCTTGGATAGGGAGGTATGGATCGTGAAAGTGGTAATCGCGGATGATCATGCGGTTGTTCGAAGCGGGTTTGCGATGATTATTAATTTTCAAGAGGATATGGAGGTCGTGGCGACGGCCGCAGACGGGATCGAAGCATACAAAATGGTAGCCAAACACCGGCCTGACATCCTGTTGATGGATCTCAGCATGCCTCCAGGCGAAAGCGGCTTGATCGCGACGGCCAAAATCCATGAGGATTTTCCCGAAACGAATATTATTATCCTCACGATGCACGATGACGAGGAATATTTATTTCATGTGCTTAAGAAAGGCGCCAGAGGGTATGTCTTAAAAAATTCGCCAGATGAGCAACTCGTCTCAGCCATTCGCATGGTGCATCAAGGAGGGGTTTATATCCATCCGAAGCTCGCCTCCTCCCTTGTCCGAGAATTCGTTAGCCAAGATCAGCAAGCCGATGAGAACAACCCTTACCAGCTGTTGTCTACCCGTGAGGTTGAGATTCTGCCGCTGGTCGCCAAAGGCTACGGAAATAAAGAAATCGCTGAAATGCTGCACATCTCCGTCAAAACGGTAGAGGCCCATAAAGCCAAAATTATGGAGAAGCTGAATTTGAAATCAAGACCTGAGCTGGTGGAATACGCAATTAAGAAGAAGCTGCTGGATTTCTAATGGAGGCCTATGACATGGAACGAGGAACACTGTTAAATGAAACGCCCGCCATGCGTATTCTAGAGAACGAGCACCGTTATTTGGCTAGTTTGATGAACGAATGGCATGCGATTGTACTGGACTTTCAAAACGACCGCTACTCCGGGGATCAGGCGACGCAGCAGTTCGCGCTTCTTCAGGAGCTGTTACATGAGTTTAAAGCGCCTTTGCGCAAGCATTTTCATAAAGAAGAAACGTACTTTTTTCCGAGATTAGGTCAACATATTGGGTATGACCAAGGGCCTCTCGTGTCTATCGAACAAGAGCATGAAGAGATCTTCGCTTATATCGATCATTTTCTTCACCATGCCAACAGTGAGCATTCGCTGGAGGAAATGAAGGCTTTGTGCCGAGACGCAGGGGAAGCGTTTGAAATTTTGACGGTGCATTTCGTGAAGGAAGAAACCGTCTTATTTCCAATGACCAGGCAGGTCATGAGATCGGCGGAACAAGAGCAGTTGAATCAGGAACTTTACACGTTAATTGTTGAATAGTTTTCCAATAAAATGTACAGCCCATAATCATTATCCAATGGTTATGGGTATTTTTGTGACCAAACCGGGCGGATAGGGAGTTTCCCTGGGCAAACGGGGGAAAACCCTATACAGGCCCCCAAAGCGGATCAGCTACAATATGAGTGGGGAAATCAATGGTCATTCAGAAGTCATTTTGGAAAAGGTGAGCGATTTGATAAAAAAAGTTCAGTTACCGCTACAAACACTCAATTTGATCGTCGGTTTTGCCGTATGGGTCATTATCTCGTCCCTCGTATCCTTTATGGGAGAGGACATTCAGATCCCAGCCGATAAGGTCGCGATCATTACGGCTATTCCTGTCGTATTGGGTTCCGTTTTACGTATTCCGCTGGGGTATTACGCGAATATTTTCGGGGCAAGGTTGGTTTTTCTAATTAGTTTCATTTTGCTGTTGTTTCCAGTGTTCTACATTAGTGAGGCGAACTCTTACGTCGATTTGATCATCGGCGGGCTGTTCCTCGGCATCGGCGGCGCCGTCTTCTCCGTAGGCGTCACTTCGCTGCCGAAATATTATCCGAAGGAGCGTCATGGTCTGGTCAACGGCGTGTACGGTCTCGGGAATCTCGGGACGGCCGTGACTTCGTTCTCCGCACCGGTCATCGCGACGCAAATCGGTTGGTCGGCGACGGTCAAGCTGTACTTGATCCTTCTGCTTGTTTTTGCAGCGCTAAATCTTTTCTTTGGTGACCGTAAAGAGCCGAAGGTGAAAACGGCTATGATGGAACAAATCAAAGGCGTTTATAAGAATGAAAAGCTTTGGTTGTTCTCGCTGTTGTACTTTATTACGTTTGGTTCGTTCGTTGCGTTTACCGTCTATTTGCCCAATTTCCTGGTGACGAACTTTGAACTTACCAAGGTGGATGCAGGGATGCGTACCGCCGGATTTATCGCTTTGGCGACCTTTATGCGTCCGGTTGGCGGCTGGCTGGCGGATCGGTTTAATGCTTTGATGCTGTTGATCGTCATCTTTTCCGGGTTTACGCTTGCGGCTATCGTGCTGGCGTTCTCACCAACATTCACTTTGTACACCATCGGTTGTCTGGTAATCGCAATTGTTGCCGGTGCAGGAAATGGTGTCATCTTTAAGTTGGTTCCACAATATTTCAATAAGCAGGCCGGGATCGTCAACGGGATCGTGTCCATGATGGGCGGCCTGGGCGGATTCTTCCCGCCGCTGTTATTGTCCTATATCCATTCGGTAACCGGTCAGTATTCCATCGGTTTTATGCTGCTGTCGCAGGTCGCTTTAGCCAGCTTGATTCTCGTACTCTGGATGATTTATTCCGATAAGCTGAGTTTGTCTTCGGAAGTCTTCAACAATACAGCGCAAGGGATTCTGGTCACTGACCCGAAAGGTACCATTGTGGCTGTGAATCCGGCGTTTACTGCCGTAACCGGGTTTAGTGAAGAGGAAGCATTAGGGAAGAAGCCGAATATTCTGCGAGCGAATCGACAAGCCCCGGATTTCTATGACCGCATGTGGAAGAGCATTAAAGAAACTGGCATGTGGCAGGGGGAGATTTGGAATAAGCGCAAAAACGGTGAGATCTACTTACAGTGGCTAAATATCAGCACGGTTAAAGACGAAACCGGTGAGGATATCCGCTATGTCGGAACGTTCTCTGAGCTTCCAAAGGGAAAGGCGGAGAAGTAACGAATCCAGATTACATCAGAGAATAGGGGGAGAGTCCAATGCCGGTTGGTCCATCGCTGCGGCAACTCCATGCTCATCAGGCCATTCATGACGGCGGCTTGGCAGGGGCGAAGTCGAAAACGGAGGAAGTTGCGGGTTTCTACGCCAGCGGAGATCTGGAGTTGGCAGAGCAGGCAACGAATGAATTGTTGGGATACTGGGAGTCGCGGATTCTAAGTCATGCGGATGCAGAAGAAGACGGCTTCTATCAAGAAGTAACTGAGAAGAATCCAGACCTCCAGGAGGCGGTCGTGCAATTAAAACGCGATCATGAACTGATGCGAATCGTCGTTCGCAGCATTCACCAACAGCGAGAGACCTCTGGTTGGAGCGAGGCTATTTTGCACAAGCTTTATGCTTTGCTGGAGATTAATGAACTCCACAGCAGGGAAGAAGAAAGGTTATTGTTTTAATGAAATAGGAAAAAGCGATTAAGCAGCGGGTCTGTTTAATCGCTTTTTTCATGACTTGTAAACACGAATTACTCTGGTTTTTTGAGTTGCAGAGGCGGAGGAACCAGCCAGCCCTTTTCCTTGCTCATCCGTAAGATTCTAAGCCCCAATGCGGTTTTGGTGGCGTGGTATTTTGCAAACAACGCGCCGATATCCTCTCGGATCGATAACCCCATGGCTCCGCTGCAACCGGCCAAAGAAGCTGCAGTATCCATGGCGATTTTCGCGGCGATTTCTGCATCGGCAAATCTGGCTCCTGGTGGAATATCCTCAAGCTTCGTTTCCGGTCGTTCCGGCAACATGGGGGAGGGGGTGATCCCATTGTCCGTCAACAGCTTGTCCAGTTCTTTAATCTCCAGTTTAGCCTGATCCATCAGGTCCTTTAGAATCTCTTTCAGATCTTTGTCACCCGCATGGTACGTGAACAGCTGGTAGCAGGATAACATCATTTTTGCTGCCATCGAACTTTCCCATATCGTGAAAATTTCGCCGTAGTGCATTGGCTCATGCTTCGGATTCCCGTCTAACACACCCATGAAGAAATCTCCTTTGCTTCGTCATTTTGCTTACCGCAAGTAGTATGTCTCCTTAAGTCGTGTTGTATGAAGCCGAAACTATGGGGCTAGTAAGGAACCGTGACAAATGATTAGAAGCCGCATAAAAAACAGACCCTTTGGTGAGGGGCTTCCCGTCACTAAACTCGAGTTAGCGAGGATGCTGTTCACTTATAGGGCCTGCTCTTATTTTGAGATTAACGGTGCAACGTATATTGATTCGCTTTACTTAAACTGCGAATCAGTTCAACTTCTTTCGTACTTAATTCGGGAACTTCTGCAGCAGCAAGATTTTGCAGCAGCTGCTCGCGTGAGCTGGCTCCCGGAATGACCACGGCAACCGCAGGATGGGCGAGGGAATAGCGGATAGCCAACTGAGTAAGGTTGCGCTCCGGCGTCTCCAGGTCCTGTAGTTTGCGGCGCAGTTCACGGAGTTCATCCAGCTCGTAATCCAGCACACCTTTAGCGGGTTCGCGGTTCGCTGCCAGCGCACCGCTGGCTAATGGCCCTCGAGCTATTACGCTGATCTGATGCTCTTGCAGCAGGGGGAACACTTCTTCTTCGCCGCGCCGGTCTACGATACTGTACTGATTCATGACGCTGACGATGGACGAGCGAGAGACATATTCCCGGATGACATTCGGACGAATGGAAGATATCCCATACTCGCGGATGACGCCTTCCCGCTTCAGTTGTTCAAACGCTTCGATCGTGTCATCGATGGGATCCTCGATCGTTCCGCCGTGCAGTTGGTACAAATCGATATAATCCGTGCCGAGCCGGCGCAGGCTATCTTTCACTGCCGAGAGGATATACGATTTCGATGCATCCCAGACCCAGCCGTCTTGTCCAGGAATCCGCCGATTTCCGACTTTGGTTGCCAGAATGACGCGATCCCGGCGCCCCTTAATCGCCTTGCCGACGATTTCTTCATTGGTTCCGGCATCGTACAAATCAGCTGTGTCGAGAAAATTGACGCCCCGGTCCAACGCCTCGTGAATCAGGCCAATCGCTTTGGATTCTTCCGTCCCTAGCGACATGCATCCCAGCCCGATTTCACTGACAATCAGCTCGGAGTTGCCTAAACGGTTCATTTTCATTTTCTAGACTCCTCGTATAGTATCTTTAAAAAGCTCTTTTAGGTTCATTTCCATCCCCCCGGGGGATGGAAAACAGCCTCCAAATTTTCAGCTTGTTCTTTGAAAATTCTATCAGGGACTGGACTTTCCGGTATGCCTCTGGACAATGGAACGTAGGGTCCATTCGGGGAAATCCTTCTGCCTCCAGTAGCATCGTCTACTCCTTAAGTCTGTTTCTCCGGTACGCGTCTGAGCTTCTTACCCGCTGGCTGTTCCCTTCGGCATCCCATGCCCGGTTTTAGCAGATCCGGGGCAGCTCATGGCCCGAAGTGTGTCCTCATACGCGAGGGTGATAGATCTGCGCGTGCGCCGGAGGCATCCCGGAGCGTCCATTCCCTGAATCCCTAGCGAAAGGAGGAATTTCACTTGAAGCTTTTTGTCGGTATTGACGTGA
>NZ_JADQ01000042.1:0-42761 GCF_000518465.1 Paenibacillus sp. J14
CTCAATGACGGGCATCGCCTCCTGGTAAGCTAATGGCCGATTACGTTTCGATTTCGCTGGTGTCAGCGCAGGAGGGTTCGTGAGAGCGCGGATAGCATGCTTCCGATGGCACCCCAGCACCTTCACGGCGTTGTCAAGGATTGCAGATTTCTCATTTCGCGATTTCGCTCTCATGTATTGATCAGCCAAGGTACGGATTACTTCACGTCGTGTTTTCATGCTCAGTTTCAAAACACATCCCTTCGGTAACATTTCGATGTGAGTGAACCGATGCCTCTTTAGTAACATTTTAACTGAGTGATCGCGCCTCGTTGACACGGGTTGTGCCATATGATAAAGTGTTTTAGGTAGGCCTAATTTTGTGTTTCCCTTTTTTAGGTGGCGAACATTCGATTTTAGGTCAATATAGAGACAGCTCATTAAAGAATGTCTTCGGGAGGTGCACATCATGCGGGTAATAATTACGTTGGCTTGTACGAATTGCAAACAAAGAAACTACACGACAACGAAAAACAAGCGTAACCACCCCGACCGCATGGAGATGAAGAAGTATTGCAAGTTCTGCAACGAGCAAGTTCCTCATCGCGAAACCAGATAGTCCTTGGAGGTGTAGTCGCGCATGAAACGTAGTTTCAAGTCGTTGTTTTCTTTTTTCTCTGAGAGCTGGGCTGAGCTTAAAAAGGTTCGCTGGCCTAATCGTAAAGAGCTGACTAATTATACGCTGATTGTGCTCGGTACAATTACCGTTGTCGCGATTTATTTTTGGGTTCTGGACATCGGCATTTCTGCTGTGATCGAAGCGATAATTTAAGAAGGGTCCCTAGGTGGCTTGATATGGAAAAAAGATGGTACGTCGTTCATACCTACTCTGGGTATGAGAACAAAGTCAAAGCCAATTTGGAAAAACGCGTCGAGTCCATGGGCATGGAAGACAAGATATTCCGCGTTCTTGTTCCGATGGAAGAAGAAGTGGTGAACAAAGACGGTAAGAAGAAGACTGTCATGCGTAAAGTTTACCCCGGTTACGTCTTGGTGGAAATGATCCAAACCGACGATTCTTGGTATGTTGTGCGCAACACGCCGGGAGTCACCGGGTTCGTCGGCTCTACGGGTTCCGGTTCCAAGCCAACGCCGCTGCTCCCTGAAGAAGTGGATCAGATTTTGGCGCATATGGGTATGGAGGAACCGAAGCCGGTCATCGAATTTGAGCTCAAGGAAAATGTGCGTATCAAAGTTGGTCCTTTTGCCAATTTTGTAGGCTCAATTGAGGAAATTCTGACCGACAAGAGCAAGGTTAAGGTTCACGTCAACATGTTTGGACGAGAAACCCCACTTGAGCTGGATTACTCTCAGGTGGAGAAGATATAATTTTGCAACTTCTAAAGGTTTCTTAGGGTTTCAAAGTGGGAGGGGCTGTAAGGCTTCCGTCTACCACTATTAGGGCAAGGAGGTGTTTTACATGGCGAAAAAAGTTATCAAAGTGGTAAAACTGCAGATTCCTGCGGGGAAAGCGAACCCTGCACCTCCGGTAGGTCCGGCGCTGGGTCAAGCAGGTGTCAACATCATGGCATTCTGTAAAGAATTCAACGCGCGTACTGCCGATCAAGCGGGTTTGATCATTCCGGTTGAAATTTCGGTGTTTGAAGACCGTTCTTTTACATTCATCACCAAAACTCCACCGGCTGCCGTTCTGCTTCGTGTTGCAGCGAAGATTGAGAAAGGTTCCGGCGAACCGAACAAGAAGAAAGTGGCTACCGTGAAACGCGACACCGTTCGTCAAATCGCGGAGCAAAAAATGCCTGACCTGAACGCAGCATCCGTTGAAGCGGCTATGCGTATGGTTGAAGGTACAGCCCGCAGCATGGGCATCACGATCCAAGACTAATCTTGGTCGAATGGATGAAATTTCTTAATCTACATTTACGATATTAAATTTCATCCTCGGATGAGGTTCTATAGATGAGCAGCGAAGCTTGTTTATATGACCCATCAACAGTGGGAGGAATTTCCGCTAATACCACAGAGGAGGACGAATTCATGGCTAAACACGGTAAGAAATACCTGGAAGCCGCTAAGCTGATTGACAGCGAAGCGACGTATGAGCCTTTGGAAGCCGTTGAACTGGTGAAGAAGGCAGCGACTGCAAAATTCGACGAAACCGTTGAAGCTGCAGTTCGTTTGGGCGTAGACCCTCGTAAACAAGACCAAGCCGTTCGTGGTGTCGTTGTTCTGCCGCATGGCACGGGCAAAACCCAACGCGTATTGGTATTCGCCAAAGGCGACAAAGCGAAGGAAGCAGAAGCAGCCGGAGCAGATTTCGTCGGCGATCAAGACATGATCAACAAAATCCAACAAGGCTGGTTCGAGTTCGATGTCTGCGTAGCTACACCGGACATGATGAGCGAAGTTGGTAAACTCGGCCGTCTGCTCGGTGGTAAAGGCCTTATGCCTAACCCGAAAGCAGGCACAGTTACGTTTGACGTAGCGAAAGCCGTTCAAGAAATCAAAGCCGGTAAAATCGAGTACCGTCTGGACAAAGCGGGTCAAATTCATGCGCCAATCGGTAAAGTATCCTTTACTGCCGAACAATTGAATGAGAACCTCAAGGCTCTCATCGACGCATTGAACCGGGCTAAACCGGCCGCTGCGAAGGGCGTTTACTTGAAGAATATCGCGATTTCTTCGACCATGGGCCCAAGCGCTCGCGTAAATACAGCTGCTTACAGATAATACCTTTCGTTCTTGACGGAACGGGGATTGACACCACGGTGTCGCCTTGGTATACTGAAACAGTTGTTTTGAAGTGAGACTTAAATATGAATATGCTTACCGTAGACAGTAGGTGCCGTGAGGCTTAATTTCCTACCGAGGTGTTGTGATAGAACGTCGCTGTACACAGCTCTTGTTGTGTGCGGATGATCCATCAAAGCCTTCGTGATTCTGCGGAGGCTTTTTTCAATGCCTTGCGGAAGTAGCAAGAGGCTCATGAATCTAATAGGAGGTGTGCAGTTTGGCAAACGCAAAAGTCATTCAAGCAAAACAAGAAGCCGTTGAAGCTGTAACGTCCAAATTGCGCGAAAGCGCAACGACCGTCGTTGCGGATTATCGCGGATTGAATGTTGCTCAAGTTACCGAACTCCGCAAACAGCTTCGTGAAGCTGGCGTGGAATTCCAAGTGCTGAAGAACACGCTCATTCGCCGCGCTACGGCTGCTGCGGAATTGACCGAGCTGGACGAAGTGTTGACCGGTCCTACGGCCATCGCGTTCAGTAAGGAAGATGCAGTAGCTCCAGCGAAAATCTTGAGCGAATTCGCCAAGAAGAACGATGCTCTGAAAGTGAAAGGTGGCGTGGTTGAAGGCCGTGTAGTTGGCGTCGACCAAATCAAAGCGCTCGCGGATCTTCCTTCCCGCGAAGGTTTGCTTTCGATGCTCCTCAGCGTACTTCAAGCACCTGTTCGCAACTTCGCACTGGCTGTCAAAGCCGTTGCCGAGAAAGAAGAAGCAAGCGCGTAAGTTAGCCTTGCGGATGCAAGTTATCTGATTCGCAACAAACAAACTATTATATAATGGAGGTTCTACCATGAGTAAAGAAGCAATCTTGGAAGCAATCAAAGGTATGACCGTTCTTGAACTGAACGATCTTGTTAAAGCAATCGAAGAAGAATTCGGCGTAACTGCAGCAGCTCCGGTTGTTGTAGCTGGCGGCGGTGCAGCTGGCGGTGGCGCAGCTGAAGAACAATCCGAATTCGACGTAGTACTGACTAACGCTGGTGCTTCCAAAATCAACGTTATCAAAGTGGTTCGCGAAATCACGGGCCTCGGCTTGAAAGAAGCCAAAGACCTGGTTGACAACGCTCCAAAACCGCTGAAAGAAAAAGTAAGCAAAGAAGAAGCAGAAGGCATCAAAGCAAAACTGGAAGAAGCAGGCGCAACTGTAGAATTGAAATAGTAGCTTGTTTCTCGATCACAAACCCCTTGAACTTGATTCAAGGGGTTTGTTGCCTTTCTCCCCTTACATGAATATGTGGGAATGGATATAATAGGGGACAGGTACAGAGAGATGACTAGATGCTAATGGAGGGAAACAAGTAATCATGGCGGATCACTACTACGCAAGCCAGCCAACTGCGGCGCATGATCGGAAAACCTGGGACACGGTGCTACGGGGGCAAAGCTATCGCTTCGTCAGCGATGCCGGTGTTTTTTCCAAGGGAGGCGTTGACTTCGGCAGTCGCACTTTAATTGAAGCTATGGACATTCCGCAAGACGCAGAGGTACTGGATGTAGGCTGCGGATATGGACCGATCGGACTGGCAGCGGCGAGGCTGGCGACCAAGGGTCATGTGACGATGATCGATGTGAACTCCCGGGCTGTTGAATTAGCGAAAGAGAATGCTGCTGCGAACGGCGTGAACAACATCACCGTACTGGAGAGCGATTTGTTCTCGGCGTTAGACGATCGGAAGTTTGATGTGGTATTGACCAATCCGCCGATTCGGGCTGGTAAAGCTACGGTGCACGCCATTTTTGAAGGTGCCTATGAACGGTTGCGTTCTGGTGGATCGCTATGGGTGGTAATCCAGAAGAAACAAGGGGCGCCGTCAGCGAAAGAGAAGTTGGAGTCGCTGTTTTCCCGGGTGGAGGAAGTGACGAAGGACAAGGGGTACCGCATTTATCGGGCGGTAAAAGAATAAGGTTGACTTGACAAATCCGATATGTTATTATTATAAAATGTCAGCATTAGGATGCCCTCTGTGGCTTTAGTTTGCTGAAATGTCAATAGTTCTACGGGAACAATGCATAAAAATGTGTCGTTCTACGTATAATATGCACATTTTGGATAAACTAATGATTATGAGGACATCAGAGCAGAAACAGACACGGATAAATGATGCTCTTTTTTCGAAAGCATTCGATAAGGGCTTTTCTTTATTTGTGGATGAATCCGTATGGGTCTATTATAAGGGCACAAACACGGGTTCGCAATGTATTTTTAAGTGAGTAGACATGAGGGGTGAGTTTAAGTTGGCAGGACATCTTGTTCAATATGGTCGACGCACTCGGCGTAGTTATGCGCGAATTAACGAGATACTCGAAGTACCGAACCTGATCGAAATCCAACAGAAATCCTATGAGTGGTTCTTGGAAGAAGGCCTTCGGGAAATGTTCCAAGATATCTCGCCGATTCAGGATTTCACCGGAAATCTGGTGTTGGAGTTTATCGATTACAGCCTGGGCGAACCGAAGTATACGGTGGATGACGCGAAAGAACGCGACGTTACCTATGCGGCGCCGCTTCGGGTCAAAGTCCGGCTCATTAATAAGGAAACCGGCGAAGTCAAAGAGCAGGAAGTGTTCATGGGAGATTTCCCGCTGATGACCGAAACCGGTACGTTTATTATTAACGGTGCGGAACGGGTTATTGTCAGCCAGTTGGTTCGCTCTCCTAGCGTCTATTTCAGTACGAAAGTGGATAAGAACGGTAAGAAAATGTATACCGCAACCGTTATCCCTAACCGCGGCGCTTGGCTCGAGTTGGAGACGGATGCGAAAGATATTATCTACGTGCGGATCGACCGCACCCGCAAAATTCCGGTAACCGTGTTGCTGCGTGCGCTTGGCTTCGGAACCGATGCGGAAATTCTGGATTTGCTCGGCAACGACGAGTACATCCGCAATACGCTGGATAAAGACAATACGGATTCGACAGAGAAAGCCCTGATCGAGATCTATGAACGTTTGCGTCCGGGTGAACCGCCGACGCTGGAAAATGCGAAGAGCTTGCTGGTAGCGCGCTTCTTCGATCCAAAACGTTACGATCTGGCGAATGTCGGTCGTTATAAAATCAATAAAAAGCTGCACATCAAGAACCGTTTGTTCAACCAACGTCTTGCTGAGACGCTGATTGATACAACGACGGGTGAAATTATCGCCGAAGCGGGTCAAATGGTTGACCGCCGCTTGCTGGATGAAATTTTGCCTTACCTTGAGAACGGCGTGGGCTTCAAGAACTACCATGTAGCCGGCGGCGTCCTTGACGTAGATGATGTGCCGTTGCAAACCATCGACGTATTCTCCCCGATTGAAGACGGTAAAGTGGTTAAGGTGATTGCCAACCGTAATATCGATAAATCGGTGAAACATATTACACCTGCTGATATTATTTCTTCGATCAGCTATTTTATCAATTTGCTGCACGGCATCGGCAGCACGGACGATATTGACCATCTGGGTAACCGTCGTCTGCGCTCCGTGGGTGAGCTTCTGCAGAACCAGTTCCGCATCGGCTTGTCCCGGATGGAACGTGTCGTACGCGAAAGAATGTCGATTCAGGATGCGAACGTGATTACGCCGCAGGCGCTCATTAATATCCGTCCTGTCATTGCATCGATTAAAGAGTTCTTCGGCAGCTCGCAGCTGTCTCAGTTCATGGACCAAACGAACCCGCTCGCTGAACTGACGCACAAACGTCGTTTGTCTGCACTCGGTCCAGGCGGTTTGACTCGGGAACGCGCCGGCATGGAAGTGCGTGACGTTCACCCGTCCCACTATGGCCGGATGTGTCCGATCGAAACGCCGGAAGGTCCGAACATCGGTTTGATCAACTCCCTGTCTACTTATGCGCGAATCAATGAGTATGGCTTCATCGAAGCGCCGTATCGATGGGTTGATCCGAAGACGGGAACCGTTACGGATCAAGTGGCCTACCTGACGGCCGACGAAGAAGACAACTATGTCATTGCGCAAGCGAACGCGAAGCTGACGCCAGACAACAAGTTCGAAGATGAGTTCGTCATCGTTCGTTACAATAAGCAATCGGATAACATCTTGACGATGCCAAGCAGTCGCGTAGACTACATGGATATTTCGCCGAAACAGGTTGTATCCGTCGCTACGGCGCTGATTCCGTTCTTGGAGAACGACGACTCCAACCGTGCGCTCATGGGTTCGAACATGCAGCGTCAAGCGGTGCCGTTGCTTGTTCCTAAAGCTCCGCTTGTCGGTACGGGGATGGAACATAAGGCTGCAAAAGACTCCGGTGTCTGCATCGTGTCGAAATATGACGGGATCATCGAACGGTCGGAAGCGAACCAAATTTGGCTCCGCCGTATCGAAGTCGTAGACGGAAAAGAAGTCAAAGGCGACCTTGTGAAATATAAGTTGCACAAATTTATGCGTTCTAACCAAGGAACCTGCATTAACCAACGTCCGATCGTCAAACGGGGCGACATCGTTAAGAAAGGTGACATCCTTGCGGACGGTCCTTCGACGGAAATGGGCGAATTGGCATTGGGCCGCAACGTGGTCGTTGCCTTTATGACTTGGGAAGGTTACAACTACGAGGATGCGATCCTGCTGAGCGAGAAGCTGGTGAAGGAAGATGTATATACTTCGATCCATATCGAGGAATACGAATCCGAAGCCCGCGACACGAAGCTCGGACCGGAAGAGATTACTCGCGACATCCCGAACGTCGGCGAAGAAGCGCTGCGTAACCTGGATGAACGCGGTATTATCCGCGTTGGTGCAGAAATTGCTGCCGGCGACATCCTGGTTGGTAAAGTAACACCTAAGGGTGTAACGGAGCTGACCGCAGAAGAACGCTTGCTGCACGCCATCTTTGGTGAGAAAGCTCGCGAAGTTCGTGATACTTCCCTGCGTGTGCCTCACGGTACCGATGGGATTGTTGTTGACGTGAAGGTGTTTACCCGTGAGAACGGCGATGAATTGCCGCCAGGTGTTAACCAACTCGTTCGGGTGTACATTGCACAGAAACGGAAAATCTCCGAAGGCGACAAGATGGCTGGACGCCATGGTAACAAAGGGGTCGTGGCCCGGATTTTGCCGGAAGAAGATATGCCGTTTATGCCAGACGGAACGCCAGTACAGGTTGTCCTGAATCCGCTGGGCGTACCTTCGCGGATGAACATCGGGCAGGTGCTGGAGATCCACCTGGGTATGGCTGCCCTTAAGATGGGGATTCACGTGGCAACGCCGGTATTCGACGGAGCCAATGAAGAAGACGTATTCGATACGATGGAAGAAGCGGGCATGCAGCGGAACGGTAAAACGATCCTGTACGATGGCCGCACAGGTGAACCGTTCGAACGTGAAGTTACCGTCGGTGTCATGCACATGATCAAGCTGGCGCACATGGTTGACGATAAGATCCATGCTCGCTCGACGGGTCCTTACTCGCTCGTTACGCAGCAACCGCTGGGTGGTAAAGCTCAGTTCGGTGGTCAGCGTTTCGGGGAGATGGAAGTATGGGCGCTCGAAGCTTACGGTGCTGCTTATACGCTGCAAGAGATTCTTACCGTCAAATCGGATGACGTGGTGGGTCGGGTGAAAACCTACGAATCCATCGTTAAAGGGGAAAACGTGCCTGAACCGGGCGTGCCTGAATCGTTTAAGGTCTTGATCAAAGAGCTGCAAAGCTTGGGTATGGACGTCAAGATCCTGACCGAAAACGAAGAAGAGATCGAGATGAAAGAGATCGACGACGAGGACGATGCGTCGAGCGACAAGCTCAGTCTCAATCTGGAAGGCGCGGAAGTCGGCGTAGAATAGAGCGTTATACAGTCAAATCAGGACTTGGTTAAGGAGGGATGCTCCTTGTTGGACGTCAACAACTTCGAGTTTATGAAAATTGGGCTTGCTTCCCCAGATAAAATTCGTTCTTGGTCCCGCGGAGAAGTAAAGAAACCGGAAACGATCAACTACCGCACGTTGAAGCCAGAGAAGGAAGGGCTGTTCTGCGAAAAGATTTTTGGCCCGACCAAAGACTGGGAATGTCATTGCGGTAAATATAAACGCGTTCGCTACAAAGGCGTTGTCTGCGATCGCTGCGGCGTTGAGGTCACTCGCGCGAAAGTGCGCCGCGAACGGATGGGGCATATCGAGTTGGCAGCTCCGGTATCTCACATTTGGTACTTCAAAGGGATCCCGAGCCGGATGGGCCTTGCGCTCGACATGTCTCCGCGTTCCCTGGAAGAGATCATTTATTTTGCATCTTATGTCGTAACCGATCCAGGCGAAACGCCGCTGGAGAAAAAGCAGCTTTTGTCCGAGAAAGAATACCGCAGCTACCGTGAGAAATACGGATATGGATTCCAAGCCGGCATGGGTGCGGAAGCTGTGAAGAAGCTGCTTCAGGATCTCGACATCGACAAAGAGCTGGAATTCCTGAAAGAAGAATTGCGCACGGCTCAAGGCCAACGCCGCAACCGTGCGATCAAACGTTTGGAAGTCATCGAAGCGTTCAAAAGCTCCGGCAACCAGCCGGAGTGGATGATCCTCGACGTGCTTCCGGTCATTCCGCCGGAGCTGCGTCCGATGGTTCAACTCGATGGCGGCCGTTTTGCGACGTCCGACTTGAACGATCTGTACCGCCGCGTCATCAACCGGAACAACCGGTTGAAACGTCTGCTTGACCTTGGCGCGCCGGACATCATCGTACAGAACGAGAAACGGATGCTGCAAGAAGCCGTTGACGCCTTGATCGACAACGGTCGCCGCGGCCGTCCTGTTACGGGTCCGGGCAACCGTCCGTTGAAATCCTTGAGCCACATGCTCAAAGGGAAACAAGGTCGTTTCCGGCAGAACCTGCTCGGTAAACGGGTTGACTACTCCGGTCGTTCTGTTATCGTCGTAGGTCCGTACTTGAAAATGTACCAATGCGGTTTGCCGAAAGAAATGGCGCTGGAGCTGTTCAAGCCTTTCGTCATGAAAGAGTTGGTGAACAAAGGTCTGGCACATAACATTAAGAGTGCAAAACGCAAAGTAGAACGCGTGAGTCCGGAAGTTTGGGACGTGCTCGAGGAAGTTATTAAAGAGCATCCGGTTCTGTTGAACCGTGCTCCTACGCTTCACCGTCTCGGGATCCAGGCGTTCGAACCGATCCTGGTGGAAGGTCGCGCCATCCGTCTGCATCCGCTCGTATGTACGGCGTACAACGCTGACTTCGACGGTGACCAGATGGCCGTGCACGTACCGTTGTCCGCGGAAGCTCAGGCGGAAGCCCGCATCCTGATGCTGGCGTCCGGTAACATCCTGAACCCGAAAGACGGTAAACCGGTCGTTACGCCTTCGCAGGATATGGTCCTCGGCTCCTACTATCTGACCATGGATAACAAGGAAGCCAAAGGTACCGGTATGATCCTGTCTTCGGTTAATGAAGCCGTATCGGCTTATCAACGCGGCACCGCTTCGTTGCATGCACGGGTAGCCATTCCGGCGAAAGCGCTGGGCAAAACCAGCTTTACGGAAGCACAGCAAAACGCTTTGCTGATTACGACCGTTGGTAAAATTATTTTCAACGAGATTTTCCCGGCCAGCTTCCCATATATTAATGAACCAACACGTGCGAACCTGTTCCAAGGCACTCCGGATCATTACTTTATTTATGAGAAGGGCGCCAATGTTGTGGAACGGATCATGGCTGCACCGCAACCAGGCGGTGTGGGCAAAGAATACCTCGGCGAAATCATCGGCCGTTGCTTCGAAATCTACCAAACGACGGAAACCTCCGTTATTCTGGACAGAATCAAGCAAACCGGCTTTACTTACTCCACGCGTGCCGGCGTAAGTATTGCGGTGGCGGACGTTATTGTTCCGAAGGAAAAGCAAGAAATCCTTCGCGAATCCGAGGAGAAGGTACGGGTTGTTACCAACCAATACCGCCGCGGTCTGATCACCAACGAAGAGCGTTACGACCGCGTTATCGATATCTGGTCCAAGTGTAAGGATCAAATTACCGACATCCTGATGAAGTCGATGGATCGCTACAATTCCATCATGATGATGGTCGACTCTAAAGCGCGGGGTAACAAATCGCAGATCACCCAGCTGGGCGGTATGCGCGGCCTGATGGCGAACCCGGCGGGCCGGATCATCGAATTGCCGATCAAATCGAACTTCCGCGAAGGCCTCACGGTCTTGGAATACTTTATTTCGACGCACGGTGCCCGGAAAGGTCTGGCGGATACCGCGTTGCGGACTGCGGACTCCGGTTACTTGACCCGTCGTCTCGTCGACGTGGCGCAAGACGTCATCGTACGCGAAGAGGATTGCGGTACGGATAAAGGCTTTACCGTTGGCGTTATCCAAGACGGTAAAGAAGTGATCGAAAATCTGTACGACCGGATTGAAGGCCGTTATTCGTTCGAAACGGTGCGCCATCCGGAAACCGGCGAGATCATCATTCACCGGAACGAGCTGATCGATTCCGACAAAGCGCATGAAATCGTCAACGCGGGAATTACGAAGCTGCAAATCCGCTCCGTGCTCAGCTGCCGCGCTCGTCACGGCGTGTGCAAGAAGTGCTACGGACGCAACCTGGCTACTGGGAAACACGTGGAGATCGGGGAAGCTGTCGGCATCATCGCGGCTCAATCGATCGGTGAACCAGGGACCCAGCTCACCATGCGTACGTTCCATACCGGGGGCGTTGCGGGTGACGATATTACCCAAGGTCTTCCGCGGATTCAGGAGCTGTTCGAAGCTCGGAATCCGAAAGGTCAAGCAACGATCAGTGAGATTGACGGCGTGATCAAAGAAATCCGCGAAGCGAAGGACCGTCGCGAAATCGAGGTTCAAGGCGAAGCGGAAACGAAAGTATACTCCGTTACTTACGGTTCTCGTCTGCGCGTCAGCGAAGGCGACGAGATCGAGGCCGGCGACGAACTGACGGATGGTTCCATCGACCCGAAAGAAATTTTGCGCATCAAAGGGATTCGCGGCGTACAGAACTATATTTTGCAGGAAGTACAACGCGTATACCGGAACCAAGGCGTAGAAATCAACGACAAGCACGTTGAGGTTATGATTCGTCAAATGCTGCGCAAGATCCGGATCGTGGATGCCGGCGATACACCGCTTCTGCCAGGGTCTTTCGTCGACTTGCATGAGTATGAAACTGCCAACAAAGAAGCGATTCTGTCTGGCAAAGAGCCGGCAGTGGCTAAACCGGTCCTGCTCGGGATTACGAAAGCGTCGCTGGAAACCGACTCCTTCTTGTCCGCCGCTTCCTTCCAGGAAACAACGCGGGTGCTTACCGACGCTGCGATCAAAGGCAAAGTCGACAAGCTGCTCGGCTTGAAAGAGAATGTCATCATCGGTAAGCTGATTCCGGCCGGTACCGGCATGAGTCGCTACCGCAACATTCAATTCGAAGAGCCGGAACAAGATGAAGTTACGGAAGAAAGCTTGGAACCTGTTTCGGTCGAATAACGACGAAGGTTAAGATAAGCCGGCGCGCCCCTGAAGCGAGTTTGATCCGGGGTGCGCCGGACTTGTTTTTTCTATGAAAATTCCGCTGAATATTTCGCTTGACACCTACTATAGCGGAGTGATACTATATCATAGTGCGTGAGTACGGATAACCCTGTGCTTTGGAGGACGTTATGATGTCTAATGATAAAGGACTACGGGACGCACCAATTAAGGTCGGCACCAAGCAGACCATGCGAATGGTTGAACTTGGACGGGCCGAGGAAGTTTATGTTGCTGAGAATGCAGATCCACGCCTTACGTCAAGGATCGTCGCCTTATGCAACCAACATGCCGTGAAAGTCACCTTTGTAGATACAATGGCGAATCTCGGCAAGGCTTGTGGGATTGAAGTAGGAGCGGCGATGGCTGTGATCGTAAAGTCATAGTTGATCGAAAATGTTTTTGCTAATGAGGGGAACTCTTTGGCAAAAACATTTCCTTTGTTCTTTTATGAGCCGCCTGGGTCTGTGGGCTTAAACAAGTGGTTTGTAAATGGAATTTGAACTCTGAGGAAGGGGGTGGCAACAACATGCCAACAATTAACCAATTAGTACGTAAAGGACGCCAAGATAAGGTGTACAAATCCAAATCGCCAGCGTTGCAAAGAGGGTTTAACGCTCTGAAACGTGAAGCTACGGATTTGAGCTCTCCGCAAAAACGCGGCGTCTGCACTCGTGTAGGTACGATGACTCCGAAGAAACCGAACTCCGCGCTTCGTAAATATGCCCGTGTTCGCTTGACGAACCGTGTAGAGGTGACGGCTTACATCCCGGGTATCGGACACAACCTGCAAGAGCACAGCGTTGTACTGATTCGCGGCGGCCGGGTAAAAGACCTTCCGGGTGTCCGTTATCATATCGTGCGCGGTGCCTTGGATACGGCTGGCGTTAACAACCGTATGCAAGCTCGTTCCAAATACGGCGCGAAACGTCCGAAAGCGAAGAAATAAGATCGCTTAAGTTTGGAGACAACAGCTAAGGATTGAATTTTTACTGAAAGGGGGATAACAAACTATGCCACGCAAAGGTCCAGTTGCTAAGAGAGATGTGTTGCCAGATCCGGTGTATAACAGCAAATTGGTTACTCGCTTGATCAACCGCATCATGCTCGACGGTAAACGCGGCGTTGCTCAAAGCATCCTTTACAATGCGTTCGACATCATCCGTGAACGTACGGGGAATGACCCGATGGAAGTATTTGAAGCAGCGATCAAAAATATTATGCCTGTACTGGAAGTTAAAGCTCGTCGTGTCGGCGGTGCAAACTACCAAGTTCCGATCGAGGTTAAACCAGAGAGACGTACATCCTTGGGATTACGTTGGCTCGTAAACTACTCCCGCACTCGCGGTGAGAAGACAATGGAAGAGCGTTTGGCTGCCGAGATCATCGACGCATCCAACAACACAGGCGCTTCCGTTAAGAAACGTGAAGATACGCATAAAATGGCGGAAGCGAACAAAGCGTTCGCGCACTACCGTTGGTAGGATAACGCCCGTATTTCAAAATTTATATTTTGAAGGGAGACAGATTCATGGCAAGAGAGTTCTCCTTGAAAAATACACGTAATATCGGGATCATGGCGCATATTGACGCCGGTAAGACAACCACGACGGAACGGATCTTGTTCTACACAGGTCGTACGCACAAAATCGGGGAAGTTCACGAAGGTGCGGCAACGATGGACTGGATGGAACAAGAGCAGGAGCGCGGAATCACGATTACATCCGCTGCGACGACCGCTCAATGGAAAGGTCACCGCGTAAATATCATCGATACCCCGGGACACGTCGACTTCACTGTTGAAGTCGAACGTTCCCTGCGTGTATTGGACGGGGCTGTAGGCGTGTTTAGTGCGAAGGAAGGCGTTGAGCCGCAGTCTGAAACCGTATGGAGACAGGCTGATCGCTATGGTGTTCCTCGGATCGCCTACGTCAACAAAATGGATATCATCGGTGCGGACTTCCTGAACGTCGTTAAGGATATGCGCGATCGTCTGCAAGCGAATGCAGTTGCTATCCAACTGCCAATCGGTGCAGAAAATGATTTTGTCGGGATCATCGACATTGTCGCTCAAAAAGCGTATATGTACAGAGACGATCTGGGACAACAAATCGATGAAGTAGAAATCCCTGCTGAATACGCTGCACAAGTTGAAGAGCTTCGTGCGGAGTTGGTAGAGAAAGTTGCTGAACTGGACGAAGAATTGACGATGAAATACCTCGAAGGCGAGGAAATCACCGTTGAAGAACTGAAAGCAGCGCTTCGTAAGGGCGTATGTGAAGTTAAAATCTTCCCAGTTATCTGCGGTTCTTCCTACCGTAATAAAGGGGTTCAGCTGATGCTGGATGCCGTTATCGACTACTTGCCAGCTCCAGTTGATGTACCAAGCATCAAAGGTCATCTGGAAGATGGTACAGAAGTTGAACGTCACTCTTCTGACGAAGAGCCGTTCGCGGCATTGGCATTTAAAATCATGACCGACCCTTACGTGGGTAAACTGACGTTCTTCCGCGTATACTCCGGTATTCTGCAATCCGGTTCTTACGTGTTGAATGCAACGAAAGGTAAACGCGAACGGATCGGCCGGATCCTGCAAATGCATGCGAACCACCGTCAAGAGATCAACGAAGTCTATGCTGGTGACATCGCAGCTGCTGTAGGTTTGAAAGACACCGGGACAGGTGATACACTGTGTGATGAGAAGGCACCGGTTATTCTTGAATCGATGAACTTCCCAGAACCAGTTATCGAAATCGCGGTTGAACCGAAGACGAAAGCCGACCAAGACAAAATGGGCGTTGCACTTGCGAAGCTGACTGAAGAAGACCCAACGCTTCGTGCACATACAGATGAAGAAACGGGACAAACGATCCTTGCAGGTATGGGTGAGCTTCACCTGGATATCATCATCGATCGGATGCGCCGTGAATTCAAAGTAGACACGAACGTAGGTAAACCTCAGGTTGCTTATCGTGAAACGTTCCGTGTTCCGGCTCGCGTTGAAGGTAAGTTCGTACGTCAGTCCGGTGGTCGTGGTCAATACGGTCACGTCTGGGTTGAATTCGAACCGCTCGAACCAGGTACAGGTAACCAATTCGACAGCAAAATCGTTGGTGGTGCTGTTCCTAAAGAATACATCGGACCTGCTCAACAAGGTATCGAAGAAGCAATGCAGAACGGTGTTCTTGCAGGCTTCCCGGTTGTTGACGTAAAAGCGACGATCGTCGATGGTTCCTACCATGACGTCGACTCCAGTGAAATGGCGTTTAAGATCGCTGGTTCGATGGCTCTGAAAGCAGCAAAAGACAAATGTCAACCTGTTCTGCTTGAGCCAATCATGAAAGTTGAAGTAACGGTGCCTGAGGAGTACATGGGTGACGTTATGGGTATGCTGAACTCTCGCCGTGGCCGTATCGAAGGTATGGATTCCCGTGGTGGTGCGCAAATTATCCGTGCGAAAGTGCCTCTCTCCGAAATGTTCGGTTACTCGACGACCCTGCGCTCCGGTACACAAGGACGCGGCGTGTTCTCGATGGAACTCTCCCACTATGAAGAAGTTCCGAAGAACATCGCTGAAGAAATCGTGTCCAAGCATAAAGGGGCCGAATAATTTAATGTAATTGCCGGTCGAAGGGCTTGTTCCTTTGATCGGTCACACATAACAATCCATATTTTAAGGAGGAACTGTTTAAAATGGCAAAGGCTAAATACGAACGTACAAAACCGCACGTTAATATCGGTACGATTGGTCACGTCGACCATGGTAAAACAACTCTGACTGCAGCCATCACGACTGTATTGTCCAAAAAATACGGCGGTGCTGCTGTAGCTTTCGATCAAATCGACAAAGCTCCAGAAGAACGCGAACGCGGTATCACCATCTCGACGGCACACGTTGAGTACGAAACAAACAACCGCCACTACGCACACGTTGACTGCCCAGGGCACGCCGACTATGTTAAAAACATGATCACTGGTGCTGCTCAAATGGACGGCGCAATCCTGGTTGTATCCGCAGCTGACGGCCCAATGCCGCAAACTCGCGAACACATCCTGCTGTCCCGTAACGTAGGCGTTCCTTACATCGTTGTATTCTTGAACAAATGCGACATGGTTGAAGACGAAGAGTTGCTTGAACTGGTTGAAATGGAAGTTCGCGACCTGCTGAACGAATACGAGTTCCCAGGCGATGACACTCCAATCATCCGCGGTTCCGCTCGTGAAGCTCTGCAAAACCCAGACGGCGAATGGGCTCAAAAAATCGTTGAAATGTTCGAAATCATCGACGAGTACATTCCGCTGCCTGAACGCCCAATCGACAAACCGTTCCTGATGCCAGTCGAGGACGTATTCTCGATCACTGGTCGTGGTACAGTTGCTACTGGCCGTGTAGAACGCGGTACGGTTAAAGTCGGCGATGAAGTTGAAATCGTGGGTATCGTTGAAGAAACGAAAAAATCCGTCGTTACCGGCGTTGAAATGTTCCGTAAATTGCTCGACTCCGCTCAAGCGGGCGACAACATCGGTGCACTGCTTCGCGGTATTGACCGTAAAGAAATCGAACGCGGTCAAGTATTGGCTAAACCAGCTTCCGTTAACCCGCATACTGAGTTCACCGCTCAAGTATACGTATTGACGAAAGAAGAAGGCGGACGCCATAAGCCGTTCTTCTCCGGCTACCGTCCTCAGTTCTACTTCCGTACAACGGACGTAACTGGCATCATCAACCTGCCAGAAGGAACTGAAATGGTTATGCCTGGCGACAACATCGAAGTTACCGTTCAACTGATCTCCCCGATCGCGATCGAAGAAGGTACTCGCTTCTCCATTCGTGAAGGCGGCCGTACAGTTGGATCCGGTGCCGTTGTTTCCATCAACAAATAATTAGGCTTAACCGCCTGATCGAAGGAGCTGCTCTCCGATTTCGGAGCGCAGCTCTTTTACTTTATTTAGGGAATGAAAAATTACGAATTATACTTGCATTCCGCCTACCTTTTCTATATAATAGTGAATGTTGTTCTGTGACGTTGCGATGATGTGGGAGGTTACTGACACACCCGGCCCCTTTGCCATGGGAGGGTGGCCAGAAAATTTCCACGGAGTATGTCCGATACTAAATTGGGCGATAGAAGGAGGGACTAAAATGGCAAAGCAAAAAATTCGTATTCGTTTGAAAGCTTACGACCACAGAATTCTTGATCAATCCGCAGAGAAAATCGTTGAAACGGCAAAACGTTCGGGTGCAGGCGTATCCGGGCCGATCCCGTTGCCAACTGAGAAACAAGTGATTACTATTCTCCGTGCGGTGCACAAGTACAAGGATTCCCGGGAACAATTCGAACAACGTACGCATAAGCGTCTGATCGACATTGTGAACCCGACTCCACAAACTGTGGATGCCTTGATGCGCTTGGACCTGCCGTCCGGTGTAGATATCGAAATTAAATTGTAATACCTACTATTGTAAGGTAACCAGGAAAGGAAAAGAGGTGTCAACATGAAAGGTATCTTAGGGAAGAAACTTGGTATGACTCAAGTGTTTACTCCGGAAGGGAATGTCATTCCTGTAACGGTTATTGAGGCTAGCTCTAACGTAGTTCTGCAGAAGAAAGACCTGGAGAACGACGGTTACGAAGCGATTCAGCTTGGCTACTCCGATAAGAAGGAAGCTAGAGCGAATAAGCCTGAAGTTGGGCATGCAAAGAAAGCAGGCACAACGCCTAAGCGCTACGTTCGCGAAATTCGCGGTGTTGATTTGGCAGGATACGAGGTTGGCCAAGAGGTCAAAGTCGATATTTTTGCTGAAGGCGAATTTGTTGACGTAACAGGGATTTCGAAAGGTAAAGGGTTCCAAGGCGTAATCAAACGCTGGGGACAAAGCCGCGGCCCAATGGCTCACGGTTCCCGTTACCATCGTAGACCTGGTTCCATGGGTTCCATCGCAGCTAACCGTGTATTCAAAGGTAAAAACCTGCCTGGACATATGGGACATGAAACTGTAACGATTCAAAATCTTGAAGTTGTTAAAGTCGATGCAGAACGCAACGTCTTGCTCGTGAAAGGTTCGATTCCTGGACCGAAAAACAGCTTCGTTAAAGTAAAACAAACTATTAAGAAATAATTAACCCTCAGGAAAGGAGGAACAACAAATGCCAAAAGTAGCACTTTTCAATATTAGCGGTAGCCAAGTGGGCGAAGTAGAATTGAACGATGCCGTATTCGGAATTGAGCCGAACACTCATGTTCTTCATGAAGCTGTTGTAATGCAGCGTGCTTCCCTGCGTTTCGGTACGCACAAAGTTAAAGGACGCTCCGAAGTTCGTGGCGGCGGCCGTAAACCTTGGAAACAAAAAGGTACAGGTCGTGCGCGCCAAGGTTCGATCCGCGCTCCTCAATGGAAAGGCGGCGGTACGGTATTCGGACCAACTCCGCGCAGCTATTCCTACAAACTGCCTAAGAAAGTTCGTCGTTTGGCGATCAAATCGGCGCTTTCGTCGAAAGTGATCGATCAGGACATCATCGTATTGGATGCACTTGCGATGAACGCTCCGAAAACGAAAGAATTTGCAGCGATCTTGAACAACCTGAAAGTGGAACGTAAAGCTCTGGTTGTAGCTCCTAGCTATGACGACAACATTGCGCTTTCCGCTCGTAACATTCCAGGCGTGAAGTTCGTGGCAGCAGACGGCATTAATGTTCTTGACGTGCTGACGCACGACAAACTGATCATTACGAAAGAAGCAGTTCAGAAGGTAGAGGAGGTGCTCGCGTAATGAAGGATCCTCGCGATATTATCAAACGCCCGGTGATTACGGAACGTTCCACGGAATATATGAACGACCTGAAATATGTCTTTGAAGTAGACATTCGCGCGAACAAAACGGAAATCAAACAAGCTGTTGAGTCCATTTTCGGCGTGAAGGTGAAGAACGTAAACACCCTGCGTGTTCCCGGGAAGCTGAAACGTTACGGACGCTACTCCGGATACACTCCAGAATGGAAAAAAGCGTTTGTTACATTAACACCTGAAAGCAAGCCGCTCCAATTTTTTGAATCGGTATAAAATCGCTTAAAGTAAGGAGGGAAATCTCGTGCCAATCAAAAAGTACAAACCGACTTCCCCGGCTAGACGTGCGATGAGCGTGTCGACCTTCGAAGAAATTACGACGGATCAGCCGGAGAAATCTTTGCTTGCGCCGCTGAGCAAAACTGCCGGCCGCAACAACCAAGGTAAAATCACTGTTCGTCACCATGGCGGCGGACATAAACGTAAATATCGGATCATCGACTTCAAACGGAACAAAGATGGAATTCCAGGCCGCGTTGCTACGATCGAATACGATCCAAACCGGACTTCGAACATCGCTTTGATCCACTATGCCGATGGTGAGAAACGCTATATCATCGCTCCTAAAGGCTTGAAAGTGGGCGACGTGATCGAATCTGGCGCAGGTTCCGACATCAAAATCGGTAATGCATTGCCGCTGGAAAACATCCCGGTAGGTACCGTGATCCACAACATCGAGCTGAAACCAGGTAAAGGCGGACAACTTGTTCGTGCTGCTGGTACAGAAGCTCAATTGCTCGGTAAA
The DNA here is from genome assembly GCF_000518465.1 of Paenibacillus sp. J14. NCBI lineage: Bacteria > Bacillati > Bacillota > Bacilli > Caryophanales > Paenibacillaceae > Paenibacillus > Paenibacillus sp. J14. The sequence goes on from NZ_JADQ01000042.1 coordinate 19,867, forward strand.
GAGGACAAATACGTAACGATCCGCCTGTCTTCCGGCGAAGTTCGTAAAGTTCTGAAAGTTTGCCGCGCAACGATCGGTTCCGTAGGTAACGGTGACCACGAGCTCGTGAAAATCGGTAAAGCCGGACGCAGCCGTTGGCTGGGCAAACGTCCAGAAGTCCGCGGTGTCGTCATGAACCCGAACGATCACCCACACGGTGGTGGTGAAGGTCGCGCTCCGATCGGCCGTAAATCTCCGTTGTCTCCTTGGGGCAAACCAACCCTTGGTTACAAAACGCGTAAAAAAGGCAAAGCTTCTGATAAATATATCGTTCGCCGTCGCACGAAGTAATCCGCATCCTGCGGATCACTTCGCGGCATGAACGAAGCGTAACTTGCAGCGCATTGTGAAGGGAGGATAAATGAATGAGTCGCAGTCTGAAAAAGGGACCTTTTGTCGACGGGTACCTGCTTAAGAAAGTGGAAGAAGCGAGCGCTTCGAACAAGAAGGTCGTGATCAAAACTTGGTCCCGTCGCTCCACGATCTATCCGCAATTCATTGGTCATACGTTTGGTGTCTATGACGGCCGCAAGCACGTACCGGTGTACGTAACCGAGGATATGGTCGGACATAAACTGGGCGAATTTGCTCCAACCCGGACCTACAAAGGTCATACGGATGACGATAAGAAAACGAGACGTTAATAACGATAAGTTCTTCGTTTGAGAGGAGGTAATACTACATGGAAGCTAAAGCACATGCAAGATCGATTCGTATTGCTCCCCGCAAAGCTCAACTCGTGGTTGATCTGATCCGCGGTAAGCAAGTTGGCGACGCGATTGCAATTCTGCGCCATACGCCAAAAGCAGCATCCCCGATCGTGGAGAAGCTGTTGAACTCGGCGATTGCCAATGCTGAACATAACTATTCTATGGATGTAAATAAATTGGTGATTACGCAAGCCTACGTTAACCAAGGCCCGACGATGAAACGTTTCCGTCCGCGGGCAATGGGACGTGCTAGCCGGATCAACAAACGCACCAGCCACATTACTTTGGTGGTATCCGAAAAATAAGGAGGGAAAACGTGTGGGCCAAAAGGTAAATCCGGTCGGATTACGAGTAGGGATTATCCGTGATTGGGAATCCAAATGGTACGCAGGCAAAGATTTCGGTGATCTTTTGCTGGAAGACGTAAAAATTCGTGAACACCTGAAAAATAAACTGAAAGACTCCGCGGTATCTCGGATTGAGATCGAGAGAGCGGCAAATCGTGTGAACGTGACGATCCACACTGCTAAACCGGGCATGGTTATCGGTAAAGGCGGTTCGGAAGTTGAAAACCTGCGCGGTGAAATTACGAAAATCGCAGGCGGCAAAAAGGTTCACATCAACATTTCTGAAATCAAACACCCTGATCTTGACGCAATCTTGGTTGCTGAAAGCATTGCACAACAATTGGAACGTCGTGTTTCTTTCCGTCGTGCGTTGAAACAAGCAATTCAAAGAACGATGCGTTCGGGAGCGAAAGGGATTAAAACGGCAGTCAGCGGTCGTCTCGGCGGTGCTGAAATTGCTCGTACGGAAGGCTACAGTGAAGGAACTGTTCCACTTCATACGCTCCGCGCCGACATCGATTACGGTACGGCAGAAGCGCATACGACTTATGGCCGCATCGGCGTAAAAGTATGGATTTATCGTGGAGAGGTTCTTCCTACGGCTAAGAAACAACAAGCTGCTCAGGAAGGAGGCAACTAATCATGTTGGTACCAAAACGCGTAAAACACCGCAAGCAACAACGCGGTAATATGAGAGGCCAAGCAAAAGGCGGCACCGAACTGAACTTCGGTGAATACGGCCTGCAGGCTCTGGAGCCGACTTGGATCACGAACCGTCAAATCGAAGCAGCGCGTATCGCGATGACTCGTTACATCAAACGTGGCGGTAAAGTATGGATTAAGATTTTCCCTGACAAGCCGATTACTCAGAAGCCTCTTGAAGTCCGGATGGGTAGCGGTAAAGGTAACGTAGAAAAATGGGTCGCAGTTGTGAAGCCGGGCAAAATCATGTTTGAGCTTGCCGGGGTATCGGAGGAAGTTGCACGCGAAGCTATGCGTCTTGCTGCCCACAAACTGCCGATCAAAACGAAGTTTGTGAAACGTGAAGAATTGGGTGGTGAAGCAAATGAAAGCTAATGAACTTCGCAACTTAACCACTGCAGAAATCGAACAAAAAATCGCAGGTTTTAAAGAAGAACTCTTTAACCTCCGTTTTCAGTTGGCTACCGGCCAACTCGATAATCCGACTCGGATCCGCGATGTGCGCAAGGAAATAGCTCGTGCTAAAACCGTTATCCGTGAAAGAGAACTTGGGATTACTAGTTAAGAAGCGCTGAGCGAATCTAGCAAAGCGCCTAAGTCCAGGAAGGAGGCAAACCATGAGCGAACGTAACAGCCGTAAAGTGCAAATTGGTAAAGTTGTCAGCGACAAGATGGACAAAACGATCGTTGTAGCTGTTGAAACTTACAAAAAGCATGACTTGTACCATAAGCGCATTAAATACACGAAGAAATTTAAAGCGCATGATGAGAACAACACCGCGAAAATCGGTGACATCGTTAAAATCGCCGAAACTCGCCCGCTGTCCAAAGACAAACGCTGGAGACTCGTTGAAGTCGTTGAAGAAGCGGTTATCATTTAATAGCACGGTAGCTTAGACCGAAAGGAGGAAATATCCATGATTCAACCATTTACACGTTTGCAGGTTGCTGACAACTCCGGCGCGAAGGAACTGATGTGTATCCGCGTTTTGGGTGGTACGGGTCGTCGTACGGCACAAATCGGAGATCTGATCGTTTGCTCCGTCAAACAAGCAACACCAGGCGGCGTTGTCAAAAAAGGGGATGTCGTTAGAGCGGTAGTCGTTCGTACGAAACGTTCCGTTCGTCGTAAAGACGGTTCCTACATCGCATTCGACGAAAACGCAGCAGTTGTTGTTAAAGAAGATAAGAGCCCACGCGGAACGCGTATCTTCGGACCTGTTGCCCGTGAACTTCGCGACAAGGACTTTATGAAGATCGTTTCCTTGGCTCCGGAAGTTATCTAAGAACACCCCATAACCCAACGGGGAGCCCGATTTAACAGGAGGTGTAAACCAAGTGCCTAGACTGAAGAAGATTCTTGAATCTCATAACAATAAGCTGCACGTCAAAAAAGACGACACGGTGATCGTGATTTCCGGTAAAGACAAAGGCAAAAAAGGCCGCGTCATCGCCGCATATCCTCGTGAAAACCGCGTGCTTGTGGAAGGCGTGAACATGGTTAAGAAACATCTAAAACCTAACCAACTGAACCCACAAGGCGGCATCATCGAGAAGGAAGCTCCGATTCACGTTTCGAACGTTATGCACGTTGATCCGAAGAGCGGAAAAGTAACCCGTATCGGTTACAAAGTATTGGACAACGGCAAAAAAGTTCGCGTAGCGAAGAGATCTGGAGAAGTAATCGACTAATCGAGAAACGTTAAGAAAGGAGGTCCATGATTCATGGCAGCAAGATTGAAAGAACGCTTTTTGAACGAAGTAACACCTGCTTTGATTCAAAAATTCAACTATACAACGGTAATGCAAGTGCCGAAGATCGAGAAAGTGGTTATCAACATGGGTGTTGGTGACGCTGTAGCGAACTCCAAAGTACTTGATTCCGCAGTGAACGATATGCAACTGATCGCTGGTCAAAAGCCAGTTATCACTCGCGCGAAGAAATCCATCGCTGGTTTCAAACTGCGTGAGAACATGCCGATCGGTGTGAAGGTAACTCTTCGCGGTGACCGCATGTATCATTTCCTTGACAAACTGTTTAACGTAACGCTTCCGCGTGTCCGTGACTTCCACGGGGTATCGACGAAAGCATTTGACGGTCGCGGTAACTATACGCTGGGCCTGAAAGAGCAACTGATCTTCCCTGAGATCGAATACGATCAAGTGGATAAAGTACGCGGTATGGATATCGTCATCGTAACGACGGCGAAAACCGACGAAGAATCCCGCGAGCTCTTGACGCAACTCGGCATGCCGTTTGCTAAGTAATTCGTCTATTTTCTCCGAAACTATTTAGGAGGTGTCAGGCTAAGTGGCTAAAACTTCGATGAAAGTTAAACAACAACGTACACCTAAATTTAAAGTTCGGGCTTATACCCGTTGTGAACGTTGTGGTCGCCCACATTCGGTATTGCAAAAGTACAAAATTTGCAGAATTTGCTTCCGTGAATTAGCTTATAAAGGCCAGATTCCTGGCGTGAAAAAAGCAAGCTGGTAATTAATCAACAACGGGAAGGAGGTTTACACGTATGACTATGTCAGATCCAATTGCAGATATGCTTACTCGTATTCGTAACGCCAACACGGTGCGTCACGAGACGGTTGAACTGCCTGCGTCCACGATCAAGAAACAAATCGCTGAGATCCTGAAGCGTGAAGGTTTCATCCGTGACGCTGAATATATCGATGATAACAAACAAGGGATCATCCGTATTTTCCTGAAATACGGCCCGAACAACGAACGCGTTATCTCTGGACTTAAGAGAATCAGTAAACCAGGCCTTCGCGTGTACACGAAAAGCAACGAAATTCCTCGTGTCCTCGGCGGCTTGGGTATCGCGATTATCTCCACTTCCAAAGGTGTCATGACTGACAAGGAAGCTCGTCAGTCCAAAGCCGGCGGCGAAGTCCTCTGCTACGTTTGGTAATTTACGTCTTATAACAAGGAGGTGCAATAAATGTCTCGTATTGGTCGCAAACCAATCACAGTACCAAGTGGTGTGGATGTCACACTTGATAATAGCGTCATTACAGTTAAAGGTCCGAAAGGTACTTTGACTCGTGAGCTTCACAAGGACATCAAGGTAACGGTTGAAGGTAACGTCATTACCGTTGAGCGTCCTTCTGATAATAAATTACATCGTTCCCTGCATGGCACGACCCGCTCCGTTGTCAGCAACATGGTCAGCGGGGTAACGGAAGGTTTCTCCAAATCGCTCGAGCTGGTTGGTGTCGGTTACCGCGCAAGCTTGTCCGGCAAGAAACTGGTTCTGAACGTGGGTTACTCCCATCCGGTAGAAATCACACCGGAAGAGGGCATCGAATTCGAAGTACCTTCGAATACGAAGATCATCGTTAAAGGGATCAATAAAGAACGCGTAGGCGAATATGCCGCTAAAATTCGTTCTGTCCGTGAGCCTGAGCCATACAAAGGCAAAGGGATCAAGTATGAAGGCGAACGCATTATTCGTAAGGAAGGTAAAGCCGGTAAGAAGAAATAAGTTTCTTCTTCTCGTGCCTAGCCTTCTGGCGTCTTGAAACGAAATGTCCGATAGCGGTAAACCGAAGGGAGTGAAATGGAAGTCATGATTACAAAAGCTGATAAGAACAAAGCACGTCTGAAAAGACATCTGCGTGTACGTAAGAAAGTCCAAGGAACGGCAGCTCGTCCAAGACTGAACGTATACCGTTCTTCCAAACATATCTACGCTCAACTGATCGACGACGTAGCAGGCGTAACCGTAGCTAGTGCTTCGACCGTCGATAAAGAACTGAGCGGTTCGATCGGTAACGGCGGCAACGTGGAATCCGCTCGTAAAGTGGGCGAATTGATCGCAAAACGCGCACAAGCGAAAGGATATAAGAGCGTTGTTTTTGACCGTGGAGGATATCTGTACCATGGACGGATTCAGGCGCTGGCTGACGCAGCCCGCGAAGCAGGCCTGGAATTCTAAAAAATCATCACTAAAAGGAGGTTAACGACTTGCGTGTAGATCCGAACACTTTAGAACTGACAGAAAGAGTTGTAAACATTAACCGCGTAGCTAAAGTAGTTAAAGGCGGACGCCGTTTCAGCTTCAGTGCACTCGTGGTTGTCGGCGACGGCAAAGGCTGGGTTGGCGCTGGGATCGGTAAAGCAGGCGAAGTACCTGACGCGATCCGTAAAGGCATTGAAGATGCGAAGAAAAATCTTGTGCATGTTCCGCTCGTAGGTACTACGATCCCTCACCAAGTAATCGGGCATTTCGGAGCTGGCCGCGTTCTGCTGAAACCGGCATCCGAAGGTACCGGGGTTATCGCCGGCGGTCCAGTTCGTGCGGTTCTTGAATTGGCTGGCGTAGGCGACATTTTGACTAAATCTTTGGGTTCTTCGAATTCCATCAACATGGTCAACGCGACTTTGGAGGGCTTGTCCCGTCTGAAACGCGCTGAGGATGTTGCGAAATTGCGCGGTAAAACCGTCGAAGAACTTCTCGGTTAAGGAGGGAATCTCATGGCTAAACTGCAAATTACCCTCGTGCGTAGTTTGATCGGTCGTCCGGAGAACCAACGTACTACCGTGAAAACCTTGGGTCTTCGCAAAATTAACCAATCCGTTGTTCACAACGATAACCCAGCCATTCGCGGCATGGTGAATCAAGTGAGCCACCTGGTTTCGGTTAAAGAAATTGAAGGCTAAGGATAGCGTAAGCTTGTTAATTGCCAACAATAAATAAGGAGGTGCAACGAACGATGAAGTTACATGAGCTTTCTCCTGCTCCTGGTTCCCGCCACGAACGCAAACGCGTTGGTCGCGGTACAGGTAGCGGCATGGGTAAAACATCTACTCGCGGTCACAAAGGTCAAAACGCTCGTTCCGGCGGTGGTGTGCGTCCGGGCTTCGAAGGCGGTCAGAATCCGCTGTATCGTCGCTTGCCAAAACGCGGTTTCATCAATCCGACGCGGAAAGAGTATGCGATTGTCAACATCGAAGATTTGAACAACTTTGCGGCGGATACGGAAGTAACTCCTGAGCTGTTGATTGAGCAAGGAATCGTGAAAGACGCGAAGAGCGGCATCAAGATTCTTGGCAACGGTGAAGTTACTGTCAAACTGACAGTTAAAGCGAATAAGTTCTCCCAATCTGCGGTAGAGAAAATCGAGGCTGCCGGCGGTAAAACCGAGGTGATCTAATGTTTAAAACCATTAAGAACATATGGCATGTTCAAGACCTTCGCAACCGCATCCTGTTCACGTTGTTTATCTTCCTCATTTACCGGATCGGATCCTTCGTTCCGGTTCCGGGCGTTAATAAAGACGTTTTTGAAGCAACAAACAATGCAGCAGGAAACAACTTGCTTGGGCTCTTGAACACCTTCTCGGGCGGCGCCCTGAAGAACTTCTCGATCTTTGCCCTCGGGATTATGCCTTATATCACGGCTTCCATCATCGTACAGCTCTTGTCGATGGATGTCATTCCGAAGTTTGCGGAATGGGCTAAGCAAGGGGAACACGGTAAGAAGAAAATGGCCCAAGTGACCCGTTACGGAACGGTCATTTTGGCCCTCATTCAGGCGTTCGCAACGTCGATTGGCTTTAACCGTTTGTACGGAACGGAAATGGTGCCGAACGCGACCTTCGGTGATTATCTGGTCATCGCGATTGTGTTGACAGCGGGTACCTCTTTCCTGATGTGGTTAGGTGAGCAGATTACCGAAAGAGGGATTGGTAACGGGATCTCGCTGATTATCTTCGCGGGGATCGTTGCTTCCATCCCTACGCACATTACGACGATTGCGCAATCGGATTTTATCATTGAAGGCCAGCCTTTCATTAATGTGGTGAAATCCATCGCGATTCTCTTGGTGTGCATCTTGATCGTCATCGGTGTTATCTACGTACAACAAGCGATCCGGAAAATCCCGGTGCAATACGCAAAACGTGTGGTAGGTAACAAAATGTATGGCGGACAGAATACGCATATTCCGCTCAAGATCAACGCTGCCGGCGTCATTCCGGTCATTTTCGCAGTATCCTTGCTGCAATTCCCGGTTGTCATCGCCAGCTTCTGGTCGACGCATGCATGGGCGCAATGGATTACGACCCATTTGTCTACCAACCGTCCGCTCGGGATGGTGCTTTATGTGATCATGATCATCGGCTTTACGTTCTTCTATACGTTCGTACAGATGAACCCGCAGCAGATGGCTGAGAACATGAAGAAAAACGGTGGCTACATTCCAGGGATCCGTCCTGGTAAAGCGACGGAAACCTACTTAACTCGGGTATTAACTCGTTTGACGATGACCGGTGCGCTCTTCCTTGCAGCCATCTCCATTCTCCCTATGGGATTGGGGGCTATCGCAGGATTGCCGAGCACCGTCTTGATCGGTGGTACATCGATCCTCATCGTAATCGGCGTTGCGCTGGATACGATGAAGACGATCGAAGGCCAATTGATCAAACGTCACTATAAAGGTTTTATTAATAAATAGTCGGTAGGTACCAGGATCAGAGGACGTGCAAACGTCCTTGCCTGGCACCTAACTGAGCTATTTCTTGTTGTAGAGAAGTGTTGGAGGGAGTGAGAAACATGAACCTACTATTCATGGGGCCTCCCGGAGCAGGAAAAGGAACACAAGCCGAGACAATCGTTAACGAATTCGGTATTCCTCATATCTCTACCGGCGACGCATTTCGCCTGGCAATCAAACAGGGAACACCTGTGGGGATGAAAGCGAAGGAATATATGGATCAGGGACTGCTCGTGCCTGATGATGTGACAGTGGGGATCGTTCGCGAACGCTTGCAGCAGCCCGATTGCGAAAAAGGTTTCTTATTGGACGGATTTCCAAGAACCCTTTCGCAAGCGGAATCGCTGGATGAGCTGCTTGATAGTATGGGTCGCAAGCTGGACCACGTCATCAACCTGAAAGTGGACCGGAACAAGCTGTTAGCGCGGCTGACTGGACGCCGGATATGCAAATCCTGCGGCGCCACTTATCATGTGATCTTTAATCCTCCGGGGCAGGAAGGTGTTTGTGATAAATGCGGCGGCGAGTTATACCAACGCTCGGATGATAACGAAGAGAGCGTAGGCACTCGTTTGGACGAATATATCAACAAAACCGCACCGCTTCTGAAGTTCTATGAAGACAAAGGCCTGTTGCGTCAGGTAGATGGTGAACAGGAAATCGATGCGGTTTCGAAGGAAATCGTGTCACTACTGCGAGGTTAGGTGTAATGATCATTTGTAAATCCGAAACGGAACTGGGCTTTATGCGAGAAGCTGGGCGGATCGTCGCGGAAACGCACAGGCTCATGGCCCAAGCGATTCAGCCTGGAATTACGACGGGAGAACTCGATCAACTCGCCGATAAATACATTCGCAGTCAGGGCGCCGTGCCGTCCTTTAAAGGTTACAACGGTTTTCCTTACAGCATTTGCGCTTCGGTCAACGAAGAATTGGTACACGGATTTCCCGGCAAACGCAAATTGAACGAAGGCGATATCATTACATTGGATATCGGCGCGGAGTATCGTGGTTTCCATGGGGACTCGGCGTGGACGTATCCGGTAGGTCAAATTTCGGAGGAAGCCAAGCGTCTCTTGGAAGTCACCGAAGGTTCCTTGTATGCGGGCCTTGCGCTCGTTAAACCGGATGTTCGATTGTACACGATCTCGCATGCAATTCAGCAATTCATCGAAGCTGCCGGTTTTTCCGTCGTTCGGGAATATGTGGGTCATGGCATTGGCGCGAGCTTGCATGAAGAACCGCAAATTCCGAATTATGGTTTGCCCGACCGGGGCCCGCGGCTTAAGCCGGGGATGGTCCTGGCGATCGAACCGATGGTTAACATGGGGAAGCGATATGTTAAAACGCTGGAAGACAATTGGACAGTGGTTACGGTGGATGGCTCCTTGTGCGCTCACTTTGAGCATACGGTAGCTGTTACGCCGGACGGGATGGAAATTTTCACGAAGCTGGATGCGTAGGTGATGAACGTGAAAGAGCGCTCAGCGCCGCAAATCGGTCAGTTGGTGAAAGTTCTCAAAGGCAGGGATGCCGGAGCGATTTATGTGATTGTCGGGATTCTGGACGACAAATTCGTCTGGATCGCGGACGGAAACAAACGGAAGTTTGATGGACCCAAACGTAAAAATGCCCAGCATCTTGAGCTACTGCCCATCGTTAGCAGCGAGGTTGTTCATAGTTTGCAGGAAAGCGGACGGGTGACGAACGGGAAACTGCGCCATGCAGTTCTTGCTTATCAGAAGTCCGCCAATTCTATGGCTGAAGAGAAAGGAGACTGACTGTGGCTAAAGAAGATGTCATTGAAGTCGAAGGTACGGTCATTGAACCGTTGCCGAATGCAACCTTTAGAGTAGAGTTGGAGAATGGTCATCAAATTCTCGCTCACGTTTCCGGGAAGTTGCGGATGCACTTTATCCGCATTCTGACAGGAGACAAAGTGGTCGTACAGCTTTCGCCATACGATTTGACGAAAGGCCGGATTACTTACCGCAAATAGACTATACCCATTATGGTAAAGTTGTGGTACAATATTCAGGTTGAGTTGTTTCTGACAGTAGTTTATGATTAGAATGCGTGCGATTGGATTTTTGCTTTCGCAAAAGAAGAACGTATGCTTTCGATCCCAGTTTTACTTCTGTAAAACTTTTAGGAGGTAATCAGCATGAAGGTAAGACCTTCTGTAAAGCCGATTTGCGAAAAATGCAAAGTCATTCGTCGCAAAGGCAATGTCATGGTGATTTGCGAAAATCCGAAACACAAACAAAAACAAGGTTAATTGAAGGGGGTGTAGCGTAAAATGGCACGTATTGCTGGTGTGGATTTGCCACGTGATAAACGCGTTGAGATCGCCTTAACTTACATTTTCGGAATCGGTAAAACGACTTCCCAGAAAATCCTGAAAGAAACAGGCATCAATCCGGACACTCGTGTTCGTGATTTGACGGAAGATGAGGTTAGCAAACTACGCGAAACGATCGACAAAACGGTCAAGGTTGAAGGTGACCTGCGTCGTGAAATTTCTTTAAATATTAAACGTTTGATCGAAATTGGCTGCTACCGCGGAGTGCGTCATCGTCGCGGCTTGCCGGTTCGCGGACAACGTACGAAAACGAATGCCCGTACTCGTAAGGGTCCTCGTCGTACTGTAGCGAACAAGAAGAAATAAGAAGGGGGGATAACAGACAATGGCTAAACCAAAGAAAGTCGTACGTACGAAACGTCGTGACCGGAAAAATATTGAATCTGGCGTGGCTCATATCCGCTCCACATTCAATAACACGATTGTCACTATTACGGATCCACACGGTAACGCGATTTCCTGGGCGAGCTCCGGCGGTCTTGGATTCAAAGGTTCCCGTAAGTCGACTCCGTTTGCTGCGCAAATGGCTGCTGAATCTGCTGCCAAAGCTGCGATGGAACATGGCATGAAAACCGTTGAGGTTATGGTTAAAGGCCCTGGCGCCGGCCGTGAGGCCGCTATCCGCTCCTTGCAAGCGGCAGGCCTTGAAGTCAACATGATTAAAGACGTTACTCCAATTCCTCATAACGGCTGCCGTCCTCCAAAACGCCGCCGCGTTTAATGAAGCCGCGCTGAAGCCGTGGTATAACACCAGCGTCAATTGGGAACAATGGATGTTTAGGCATACTACGTTACGAACTTCAGCACCTTAGGCAGATTGAAAGGAACGACGTTTTGAAGGAGGGGTACTTTCGTGATAGAAATCGAAAAGCCAAAAATCGAGACCGTAGAAGTTAACGATGAAGGCACCTATGGGAAATTTGTAGTAGAACCACTTGAACGTGGGTATGGCACCACACTGGGCAACTCGCTTCGCCGGATTTTGCTCTCTTCTCTGCCGGGTGCTGCGGTAACCTCGGTCCAAATCGATGGAGTTCTGCATGAATTCGCGACCGTACCGGGCGTTATGGAGGACGTTACGGAGATCATCCTGAACCTGAAAGCACTCTCGCTGAAAATTCATTCGGATGAGGAGAAGATCCTCGAAATCGATGCGGAAGGCGAAGGCGTTGTTACGGCAGGGGATATCCGTGCGGACAGCGATGTGGAAATTTTGAATACGGATCTGCATATTGCAACGCTTGAACCGGGTTCAAGACTCCACATGCGCATCTACGCAGGCCGCGGACGTGGTTACGTTCAGGCAGATCGAAATAAACGAGATGATCAACCGATCGGTGTCATTCCCGTCGATTCGATCTATACCCCGATTACACGGGTCAATTACGTGGTTGAGAATACCCGGGTTGGCCAAGTGACCAACTACGACAAGCTTACGCTTGAAGTGTGGACCGATGGCAGTATCAGACCTGAAGAAGCGGTAAGCCTCGGCGCGAAAATTTTGACCGAGCATCTCTTCTTGTTCGTAGGCCTTACGGACGAAGCGAAAGACGCGGAAATCATGGTCGAGAAGGAAGAAGACAAGAAAGAAAAAGTGCTTGAAATGACGATTGAAGAGCTTGATCTCTCCGTTCGTTCCTATAACTGCCTCAAACGTGCCGGTATCAATACGGTACAAGAGCTTACGACGAAAACTGAAGAAGACATGATGAAGGTACGTAACCTGGGTCGCAAGTCTTTGGAAGAAGTTCAAGAGAAGCTCCAAGAGTTAGGTTTGGGATTGCGCACTGAAGAATAAGTTGACTTGAATCGTTTTAGCGAAGGAGGGAAAACTCATGGCATACCAAAAGTTGGGCCGCGATTCCAGCGCACGTAAAGCATTGTTCCGTGACCTGGTAACCGACCTGTTCTTATACGAACGCATCCAAACGACGGAAGCAAAAGCGAAAGAAGTTCGTTCGATCGCTGAGAAGCTGATCACCAAGGCAAAACGTGGTGACCTGCATGCTCGTCGTCAAGTGGCAGCTTACGTTCGTCGCGAATCGATCGACGGCGAGCAGGATGCAATCCAAAAGCTGTTCACCGAACTGGCAACTCGTTATTCCAGCCGTCCAGGCGGATACACTCGTATCCTGAAGCTGGGACCTCGCCGCGGCGACGCTGCTCCTATGGTTTATCTGGAACTGGTAGATCGCGCGTAATTCGGGGGTTCCCCATTTCTTGCGTGTAAAACTCTCTGTCGGCTCGCCTTACGGCTAAGCTTTCGGAGAGTTTTTTTATTGAACTGAAGGTGTGGCCTTGAGAAAGGAAGGAACCGATGCGCAACTTGCTGATGACCGTCAGCTATGACGGAACCAACTATTTCGGCTTTCAGACCCAACCGGGCGGAAATACGGTTCAGGATCATATCGAGGGAGCCATCCGCCATTTAACGGGAGAAACGGTGAAAATTCATGGCTCGGGACGAACCGATGCCGGGGTGCATGCGAGACAGCAGCCTTTTCATTTTCACACCGATTCGCGAATTCCTGTGGAACGTTGGTGTTTGGCGCTTAACGCGCGGCTCCCTTCTGATATCCGCGTGTTGACGGCTCGGGAGGTCCCTCTGACCTTCCATTCACGGCATTCGGCCAAACGGAAAACCTACCGCTACTCCATTAATACCAACCGATTCCCGGATGTGTTCCAACGGAACTATCAGTTTCATCATCCAGGACAGCTTAATGTGGAGGCCATGCAGGCATGCCTGCCTTATCTGATGGGAACCCACGACTTTACTTCGTTCGCCTCGCGTCAGTCCACGAAGCTAAGTCACGTTCGTACCATATATGATGCCCGCATCGAGGTGGATTCATCAGCGAAAATTCCTGGAGCAACGGGGCAGGGGATTGTCCATTTTTATGTCACGGGGAGCGGATTTCTGCAGCATATGGTCCGGATCATCGTGGGCACCTTGATCGAGGTCGGTGAAGGTAAACGGACGCCTGAATCGATCCAAGCGATTCTGGAGGCGAAGGATCGGACAGCCGCAGGCCCAACGGCGGAGAGTAAAGGGCTGATGCTCTGGAGCGTAGAATACGAAGAAGAAGATTTGAACGACTGAAATGGTGGGGTTTGGAAGCTTGATTTTTTCGGGATAACCTTTGAAAAAGGCTTGCGTATTAACTGGGCTTCCTGTAAAATAAAAGTTGTGTTTTCTTGATGGCTATCCCACAGCCCCCAGTCAAGAAAGCCGCTTAAACAAGAATTATATGCTTGCTAAACATGAATGAAACGATCGAAGATAAATCTGCTGACGTAGGTCAAGCGACCCGAAGAGCATGATCGTGTTCAGCAGGATGAACCATTTCGGACGAATTTGAAGGAGGATCTTTACATGCGTACCACTTATATGGCGAAGCCAGGCGAAGTAGAGCGCAAATGGCACATCATCGATGCCGAAGGCAAAACGCTGGGCCGCTTGGCTAGCGAAGCTGCTGCTCTTATCCGCGGTAAACACAAACCACAATTTACTCCACATGTTGACTGCGGTGACTTTGTGATCGTCATCAACGCGGAGAAAATCGCCCTGACCGGCAAAAAGCTCGATAACAAAAAATATTATCGTCATTCCCTGCATCCGGGCGGTTTGAAAGTGACCGTTGCTAAGGATTTGCTGAGAACGAAACCTGAACGTGTAATTGAATCCGCCGTTCACGGCATGCTGCCTAAAACTCGTCTTGGCGAGAAAATGAAGCTGAGACTGAAAGCTTATGCGGGCACTGAGCATCCACATGCGGCACAAAAACCTGAAGTTTACGAACTTCGCGGATAATTAAAAGGGAGGACAGTTTCATGGCACAAGTACAATACTATGGGACAGGTCGTCGTAAACATTCGGTAGCTCGTGTTCGCCTTGTACCGGGTGAAGGACGCATTGTCATCAATAAACGCGACATCAACGATTATTTTGGTCTGGAAACGCTGAAGCTGATCGTAAAACAACCGCTGACTTTGACGGAAACGCTGGGTAACTACGACGTGATCGTCATCGCTCATGGCGGCGGTATCTCCGGTCAAGCTGGCGCAATCCGTCACGGGATTTCCCGTGCTCTGCTCAAAGCAGATCCGGAACTGCGTCCTGCATTGAAGAAAGCAGGCTTCTTGACGCGTGACCCACGGATGAAGGAACGGAAGAAATACGGCCTCAAAGCAGCTCGCCGTGCTCCTCAGTTCTCGAAACGTTAATCTTTATATTGCTTACGAAAGTCCCTTTCCGTTTTGGAAAGGGGCTTTTTTTGCGTTTAAATTAACGGATACCATCGGACTTTTTTTCATTTTGGAATTTTTAGTATTGACTTCTAGAGGGAATACCCTATACTTTTAAATATAATTCAAATCAGATTAGTTGGAATAATTGCAAGTCTGGATTAACCAGATGCGGGAGGTCTGAAGAACAGTGAATTTATTGGAAAAAGAGCAACTGATTGCGGCCAAGGCCGAGGAATTTGAGTCGTTATCCCCCCAAGAAATCCTCGCCTGGGCGGTAGAGACATTTCCGAATATCACCTTTGCTTGCAGCTTTGGGGCTGAGGATGTTGTACTGGTCGATATGCTGCAGCAAATCAGCCCGTCTACCGACATTTTTTACTTAGACACGGATTTTCATTTTAAAGAGACTTATGAGACCCGGGACGCGATTGCGGCCAAATATGGGTTGGAATTTGTACGAATTTCCCCTCTGCTAACACCAGAAGAACAGACACAGAAGTATGGGGAGGAGCTGTGGAAGGCAGATCCTAACGCTTGCTGCAACCTGCGTAAGGTTGAGCCGCTGACACGGGTGTTAGGCCGTTACGATGCATGGATTACCGGGATTCGCCGCGACCAGGCACCAACCCGAGCCAATGCGAAGAAAATTGAATACGACACCAAGTTTGGTCTGGTGAAATTTAATCCGATCGCTAACTGGACTTCGGATGATGTATGGAACTACATTCGCGAGCATCAGCTCATTTATAATCCTTTGCATGACCGCAATTATCCTAGCATTGGCTGTGAACATTGTACCCGTCCGGTAATGCCAGGCGAAGATCCACGGGCAGGGCGTTGGTCCGGTACGGAAAAAACAGAATGCGGTTTGCACCAATAATCACGGCATTGAAATAACGGAATTGGGGGAGATACGGGTGACGTCAATATTACCGCATGGTGGAAGTCTGATTAACCGGGTGGTAACTGGATCTGAACGGGACAGTCTCTTGGAAAAGGCAAAGGGCCTTCCATCCATTCAAATCAATAACTGGACGATTTCGGACTTGGACCTCATTGGGGTGGGGGCCTTTTCACCCTTAACCGGGTTTATGAACGAAGACGATTATCGGTCGGTCGTTGATCGTATGCGGCTGGCTGACGGGACGGTCTGGAGTATTCCGATTACTCTCTCTGTCGGACGAGAACAAGCGGAAAGTCTGGAAGTAGGAGAACAGGTCGCGTTGATTGGTGAGCAGGACGGCGTTGTTTACGGTCTGCTTGAGATAGGCAGCGTCTATTCTGTAGATCAGGCAGAGGAAGCGCGTAAAGTGTTCAAAACCGATGATCCTGCGCATCCTGGAGTGAAGAAGCTGCTGGAACGTTCGCCATACTACGTTGGGGGTTCGATTCAAGTGTTGAACCGACCGGAACCGGCGCGGTTTAAGGAGTTTTATTTTGACCCAGCCGAGACGCGGCGGATCTTTGCCGAGAAGGGGTGGAGAACCGTTGTAGGGTTCCAGACCCGCAATCCGGTTCACCGGGCGCATGAATATATTCAGAAGAGTGCGATGGAAATCGTGGATGCGCTATTCCTTAATCCGCTGGTCGGCGAGACCAAATCCGACGATGTACCAGCCGATGTTCGGATGAAGAGCTATTTAACGCTGCTGAAACACTATTATCCGGCAAATCGTGCTTTTCTAGGGGTGTTCCCGGCAGCGATGCGTTATGCTGGACCACGTGAAGCGATTTTTCATGCGATGGTGCGCAAAAACTACGGATGCACGCATTTTATCGTGGGTCGCGACCATGCTGGGGTTGGCGATTACTACGGCACGTATGAGGCCCAAGAGATCTTCTCGAACTTCACCTCGGAGGAGTTGGGCATCACGCCGCTGTTCTTTGAACATAGCTTCTTCTGCACGAAATGCGGGAATATGGCTTCCAGCAAGACCTGTCCACATCCGAAAGAAGATCACTTAACCTTGTCCGGAACGAAGGTACGCGGTTTGCTGCGCGATGGGGTTTGTCCGCCGCCGGAATTTACCCGGCCGGAGGTTGCGGAGGTCCTGATCGAAGGAATGAAGCAGCAGGTGCAACCCACTTAAATCACAGGTTAGCCTAATCCGATAAGAGTCATATTTGTCCACCTTGTCCCATATCATGAGTAATGTCATGAAGGGAGAAAGGTGGCTTTTTTTATGCGCGATCGAGATAAGGTGACGTTATGGATTACTCTGAACCACATCAAAATAGCGCTGATCGGCGTAGGTCTGGCTGCCGTGATCCTGGGGTTGGCCTTCTACCGGGTGCCGGCGCAGAAAGCCTGGAATTATTGGAGTCTGCCGCTGGCGGGGCAGGTGATTGCCCTGGATGCTGGGCATGGCGGACCCGATGGGGGAGCCAGCAGTAAGCAGGGGCTGATCGAGAAAGACATCAATCTCGCCGTCTCTTTGTACCTGCGCGATTATTTGCAGCAGGCGGGTGCGGTGGTTGTCATGACCCGCGAGGAGGACAAGGACCTGGCCGCGGCCGACACGAGGGGCTACAGTAAACGGAAGACCGAGGATTTAATGACACGGGTCCGCTTTATTGAGGAACAGCAGGCCGATCTGCTCGTGAGTATACACATGAACAGCATTCCTTCGCCGCGCTGGCGAGGCGCACAAACGTTCTATTATCCCAATCATGCAGATAACGCCAACTTGGCTGCGCTCGTACAGGAAGAGCTTAGACGGAATCTGGAGAACACCGACCGGGTAGCGAATCGTGCGGATAAGAAAGTGTATTTGCTTGAAGCGATGAAGATTCCGGCTGTCCTGGTGGAGGTCGGGTTCCTATCGAACCCAGAGGAAGCGGGGTTGCTTGGCACGGAATCGTACCAACGGAAAGTAGCTGCTTCCATTTATCAGGGGATCTTGCGATATTATTCTGGAGAAAAGGTACAAACCCCGGCAGAGGATGTCAGGTAATGATATAATAGAACTAACTATCTTAATAGACCTAACTATCTGATGAAGTCGAGGTGCTGTCAGTGATTACGAAAGAACAGCTTCAGGCAACATTACGCCCGGTTGCAGAACCAACCACAGGTCTCAGTCTAGTCGACCTCCAGTGGATTCGCGATATTATGATCAAGGAAGACCGCGTCTCATTAACCGTCGTTGGCTTTGAGAAAGGCAGTGCAGCACAAGTGGAAGCCGAGCGGGAGATCCGATTTCGTTTATCCGAAGCAGGGGTGAAGGATGTGCATCTTCGCTTCCGTGAAGCTTCGGAGCAGGAGCGTGAGGCCGCGTTTAGCGCGGCTCGTCAACCTTCGGACTCATCTCATGGCCAAAGCAACGAACTGAAGGGGCATGGAGCAGGGTTGGAGGGGCTGCCGATTCTTGATCCAAGATCTGGCGTGCAATTTATTGCTGTTGCCAGCGGTAAGGGGGGAGTAGGCAAATCCACCGTCACGGTGAATTTGGCGGTGGCCCTGGCGCGTCAAGGCAAGAAGGTGGGCTTAATTGACGCCGACATCTATGGCTTTAGCGTTCCCGATATGATGGGGATTGAAGAGGCCCCGGTGGTGGAGAACGGCCAAATCTTACCTGTAGAACGGTTTGGCGTCAAGGTGATGTCGATGGGCTTTTTTATCCAGGACAATAACCCGGTCATTTGGCGGGGCCCGATGCTGGGGAAAATGCTTCGGCAATTTTTCAGCGATGTTCAGTGGGGCGATTTGGATTATATGCTGCTTGATTTTCCGCCGGGTACAGGGGATATCGCCCTTGACGTGCACCAGATGATTCCGCAAAGCAAGGAGATCATCGTCACTACCCCGCATGCTACTGCTGCTTTTGTTGCTGCCCGAGCAGGGGCTATGGCGCTGCGCACGGAACATGAAGTGCTGGGCGTCGTCGAAAATATGGCTTACTACGAGTGCTCCAAATGCGGCGAGAAGGATTATGTCTTCGGGCGCGGCGGCGGTGCTCGGTTGGCAGAGTCCTTACATACGGAATTGCTGGCACAATTCCCGCTGGGGGCGCCGGATAACCATCCCTCCGAGCCGGACTTTTCTCCGTCAGTGTACAAAGCAGAGACCCCGGTGGGTCAGCTGTATGACGAACTGGCGCAGCGCATCGTGTTGAAATGTAAAAAAGACTGATCCCTAAAGGGTCAGTCTTTTTTTGTGGAGCGTTGATTGCTATCAGCTTATGAAGCTCCACCGCTGCCTCCGCCTTCTTTGCTTTGTCCGCCTTCATCGCCGCCGTCGTCGCCACCGCTGCCTCCGTCATCCTTAGGCTCTTTTTCGACCTTAGGCTGCAGTTGCTCTTGAACAACGGTTTTTAACAGCTCAAGCACTTCCATTTTGAACAATGGACTTTGCATGGCCTCCTGCATAACCGTCATGGATTGCTTGCGGTAGTCCGGCGTCTTGGTTAAATCAAGGAACATCTTCATGACTTCCGGCGATTTCAGGATGTCACTAATCGCTTTCTGATACGTTGGGTCCTTGATCAGCTGCATATGGAGCTCTTTGCTTTGGGCGTTAATCGCCTTCGCAAAATCTCCGGCAAACTGCGGATCGGTCATGATCTTCTCAATTTCCTTTTTGTATTCAGGGGAAGTGATCGTCTCCTTGACCGCCATACGCACCTCATTGGCGGTTTGGGACGGGAGAATCATCTTCACCCCAAACGATCCGCTTCCGCCGCTTCCTCCGGATCCACCTGAACCGGAACCGGAATCTGAACCGGAACCAGAGTCAGATCCGGACTCCGAACCGGATTCTGAGCCGCCGCTCTCGCTGCTTGGCGGAGAGCTTAATGCTTCATATATAGCTTTTTTACCTTCGTCGGTCTTAAGAATATCGATGACCATCGACTTCGTTTCTTTATATCCCCCACCCTGGGAAGAGGAGGAGGAGCTTTGTTCAGAACCGCAGGCTGCAAGCGGAAGAGTGAATGTACATAAGAAGCATAAAATCCAACGGGTACCCCGCCATTTCATGGTTCCCTTCCTCCTTATCATCATTGCTGAAGTTAGTATGCGGCTTAGAAACGGAAATATCCCAACGAAAAGCTTAAAAACAATGGTTTTTTACCGGGATCGTTGGTAAAATATTTCGTTAGTGGAGGTGGAAGGGGTTTGAACTTAAAAAAGTGGCTTTACTTATTTGGGACAACCTTAGCCGTAGGAGCGGCGGGGTCGCTGATTGTCGGCCTGTTGTTGCAATGGGCCGATACCCTGCAATATAAAGGCTTGACCGATATTCTGGTCAATGTCGGGATTTTACTTGGTGTGGGCATTATGGTTAGCGTGTATTCTCAAATGGGCTTTTTTGCATATTTAATGATCAATTATATGGGGAACGGAGTCTTCTCCAGAAGAACGTGGCAATATATCCAGTTGGTCTTAACTGCTTTAGCGTTGCTGGAACTCATGTTCTTCCGCATTTTCGTAGGCGGGGAGAAGAACGGGTATTCTGACATAGTCCTTGGCATTGTCATTCTTATTGTGGCTGTGGGGACTGCGTTTTATAAGGCGAAATTGACGAATGCAACTGCCTGGATTCCCACGTTGTTCTTTATGATTGCGGTTACGATTGTAGAGACCGTTGGCGTATTGAAGATTGGGGTCAATTCCGCGACGGCCTGGATTGTTGCGCCATTAGTCGCATGTAATGCATATCAAATCTTAATTCTGCAGCGCGTGCTGAATTCAGGAAGTACAGAAATACCAAAAAGCCCAGCCTAAACTGGGCTTTTTTGCTACAGTTTACAATCCAATTGCGTACTCAAGCTGCTTCTTCAGCCATGCTTGATCACGGACTTCGTTGCCTTGAACGCTGGCTTCCTGCAGCAGGTCCGTTACGGTCACAAACTCATAGCCTTTCTTGCGGAGCTCATCGATGATAATCGGCAACGCTTCATGCGTTTGCTTCACCGAATCGCTGGCGTGAAGGAGAACGATATCCCCGGGATGGGCTTTTTTAACGACGCGGTCAACGATGGTTTGAACTCCTTTGTTCATCCAATCCTGAGAGTCCGTATCCCATTGAATGACTTTGTAGCCTTGACTTGCCGCAATTCTAAGCACGCGCTTATCGAAGTCACCGTTTGGAAGCCGCAGCAGCTTAGGAGGTTGGCCTGTTACTTCGGTCAAAATCGTATGTGCGGTTGAAATCTGACGGGCAATTTCCTCGTCGCTCAGGCTGCTGTAATTCGTATGCTTATGCCCGTGGCTTCCAATTTCATAACCTTCCTTCTGAATTGCTTTGACGATGTCTGGATGGGTCTTGCTCCAAGGCGAAGACAGGAAGAAGGTGGCTTTCTGCACATTCTTCTCCTTCAGCACGTTGAGAATCGGCTCGGCCCGCGTATCGCCCCAACTGATATCGAAGGTAAGGGCTATGACTTTTTTGTTCGTGGACACGCTATAAATAGCCGACGGAGCGCTTTCCTCTGAGAATACCGTGACATGGCCCTGCTCCACGTAAATGACGCCGGCAGCAAAGAGGGCCGCAGCGAAGACAAAGAAAAAGCGTTTGATTTTCTTTCCGTTAAGGACATAGAAGAAGTTGTTCATGAACCTTTAAGCCCCTCTCGTTATCAGAATGAAATGATCTGAACTGATCCGCTTGTACAAATGTATGCTTGTTCCACAGCTTTATGACGCTTGGCCGATCATAATTTGAAGGAGATTGATGCAATGTTCTCGATTCGGAAGTTTATCCGCGACTTACGTAAATATAAGAAAGCCATGCTGCTATCGATTTTGATTTTTGCAGCGGGACTAGTTCTGGGGGCAGCAAATGCAGACACGTTAACCCGCCTGGTAATGCCTAATCTCGAACAGCTTAGCCGGATCAGCCGGGATTTGGCACAGTCGGAGCATCCGGAGTGGAACTTCTTCCTGTTTATCTTTTTTAATAATGTGACTAAAAGTCTCGGTGTGATGTTGCTAGGCGCCATTCTTGGGATTTTACCGGCTTTCTTCTTGTTGATGAACGGTTTGGCTTTAGGATTTGTGGTGGCGGCGGCTGGCGGTCGAGGTGAGAATTTAGTGGATTTGATCGTTCGTGGTCTGCTTCCTCATGGGATCTTTGAAATTCCTGCGATTCTGATTGCCGCAGGGTTTGGGATGCAATTCGGCTATTTGGCGGTAAAGAGCTTAGGAGAGGCTGGTTCCAGAGATGCCTCGGAGCGTACGGTGGATTGGAGAGGCTTTCTTGTTTCTGCCGGGCGGGGGGCGATCTGGATTGTTGTTATGCTGCTGGTCGCTGCGGTGATTGAGAGCACGTTAACTTTTTATCTCGTTGGTTGAGCGGCAAGTCAGGTCTTTGAAAATTAAAGTGATTAATGATTTTCGCATGCATTCATAAATTTCCCAAAAAGTGAGCATAACATTAAAGCATCTATAAATAGATCGATATCTTAAAACATGGATCGAACAAGGAGTGTTATGCATGCTGGGAATGTTGTTCACTGATAAGGAATGCAAGGAACTGGATTATGTGCTGCGAAAAGAATTGGATGAAATGCTGCTCGATCTGAACGATACGCGACTCGATCAAGATATTCGTCAGGCGATCGCTAACCGCTATAAAACGATTTTCCGGATGTATGCTCGCTTTGCTCCCTCCAAGGAATTATCGAAATATGCCCGGCGGGCTCGTTTTCCACAAGCAAAAGAATAGGTTAAGAAATAGTTGACGGCGGGGCTAATCTTATGGTAAATTAGCAATCGTCCTTGTTTTGCATGGACAAGCAGTGAAGGACAGGAAAACATTAGCAAGAAAAAAGTTCAAAAAAACTCTTGCAAAAACCTGACTGACTGTGATATATTATAAAAGTCGCCGCTGAAACAAAGCGATGACGAAAAACGAAGTTGATCTTTGAAAACTGAACAACGAGTGAGTAATTAAACTGAGATTTTTAAGGATGAATTTCAAACCGGTGTACTTCGGCCTTGAAATTCGATCCGATCTCGTCAGTTTNTNNNAA
>NZ_JADQ01000042.1:42781-43054 GCF_000518465.1 Paenibacillus sp. J14
TTNTTGGAGAGTTTGATCCTGGCTCAGGACGAACGCTGGCGGCGTGCCTAATACATGCAAGTCGAGCGGAGTTTATCGGGAGCTTGCTCCTGATNAACTTAGCGGCGGACGGGTGAGTAACACGTAGGCAACCTGCCCGTAAGACTGGGATAACTACCGGAAACGGTAGCTAATACCGGATACGCAAGTCTCTCGCATGAGGGGCTTGGGAAAGGCGGAGCAATCTGTCACTTACGGATGGGCCTGCGGCGCATTAGCTAGTTGGTGGGGTAA
>NZ_JADQ01000043.1:0-42801 GCF_000518465.1 Paenibacillus sp. J14
ACGATAGCGTTTCGGCCGCTCCCAGCTCTTTGATAAGCTTGCGTAACGCTGCCGGTGTGTGGGGAATGGTTCCGTAATAGCGTGGAGCTTCCCCGCTCACATCTGCAATCGCAACCGAAATTTTTTCTTTGGATACATCTAAACCGACGAATTTTGTGGTAGACTGCATAGTATCAGCTCTCCTTTGCTATGTAGCTCTGAAATGGTTTGGTTTATACTACACTATCCATTTTAACCTACGAGATGTAGCAATTTGGAGGGCTGTCTTTTGTTTACGTTCATCTTAGCTAAATGGGTTCATCGTCATCCCTCTCCTTCATTATTGATGGAACATATCTCTACGTACGCTTCGTGACTCAATCCCTAGCCTTATCCGGCCTCAGGCTGTTCCTTCGCTTCCACCATCTGCAGCCCCTTTCGGTTCGAATCAGATCATGTTATGATGTAAGCGATTTCATATCAAATTTTACATGATCCTATCTCCCGGTTTCCATGTTGGGATTTGTGATTTGTTATCCATTCTTGCTATTGTCTACACAGGAGGTACCGATGGACAATCCGACTTTGACTCCCTCGAACCTGATACATCGCCTGTCACCCAACGTTCGAAGAGCCTGGAACCACCGGGTGGACACGATGAAGCTGGCGCCTCGCATCATTTTTGACTATGAACTGTTGTATATGGAAAAAGGGGAACTCACCATTCGTGTGGAGAACGATACGTTTGTTGCGGTGCCCGGAGATATTTTACTGTTCAAACCGGGGGTGGAACATGAGTTCATAGACTCGCGGGGAGAATGTTGGATGCCGCACATTCATTTTGATGTGCTGTATTATGAGGATTTTGAGCAGGTGCCAATCAATTTCAAAAATCGCAGCGAATGCACGGAGGCAGAGCTGGCTTGGCTTCGGCCTGACATACTGGGGCAGGCTTTCGGGTTTCCCAACGTCCTGCGGATCGGCAACCATGCCGAGGTACACAAGACGCTGATGCAAATCATTCATGCCTACGAGCGGCGTGATGCCGACTACCCGTTGATCCAGAAAGCGCTGGTGCTCCGCATCCTTTATTTGCTGCAAAAAGGGCTGAGGGCGAACAACAACGCGCATCTGGTCATGCATCAACGTGCCATGGAGCTGGCGGTCACCTACATCATGGAGCATTACAACGAAACGGTCCCGCTGAAGACGTTATCGAAGATCGCTTGCCTCAGCGTGTTCCATTTCTCCCGTATTTTCAAGCAAACGTTCGACCTGACCCCTCATCAGTTTCAAATCCGCTACCGGATGGAGAAAGCCAAAGAACTGATGATCTTTCACCGCTTGTCCTTATCCACCATCGCTGAGAAAGTCGGCTACAGCAACATATACTCCTTCAGTAAAGCGTTTAAGCAGGTTGAAGGCATGTCCCCTCGCCAGTTCATGCGCTCGCATTCGAATTCGAGCTAGGCGGATGGGCCCGTCTGGATTTGCTGCACACTTGGCGACTCGATTCCCGGCAAGCTCAATGTCGGACGAGGGGTCCCCTTCATCTCTCCACATGCTATGGCTGCAAATGCTCCCCCAGGAAACCGTAGGCCTTCAACCGATGCTCGTCAGGGCCTTCTTCATGGCCCATAAACGGGTAGAGCAGCAGCTCCTTCCCCGGCGCAGGGTTTCGGTTATAAGCTGCTGCGATCGTTTCCGGCCAGCAGATCAGATCTTTAAAACCTGCGGAGTATAACACCGGGATGTTGATTTTTTCGGCCAAGTTCAGATTGTCAAAATAACTCAATGTCGTTAGGACTTGCTCCAACGATCCCGGGTTACGGGCGACAAATTCAGCGATTTCCGAGACGGAGCCGGTTGAATTCATCAACGCGAACTCCAAATGACACAGATTCGGGACGTTAGCAACTGCCGCCCGTGGTACCTTGCTTAACGCCGCCATCTGCAGCGCCAAGCCGCCGCCTTGGCTTGTTCCGTACACCCCAATTCGCTCTGCGTCGATTTCAGGTTGGGCACTCACCCATTGCAGCGCCTTCCAGGCGTCGATCGTCATCGCCAAGCCGTAGAAGTGCTCCGGCTCCAGCACACCTTGGGTCATCCACCCTTTGAAGATCCCTCGAGCAGAGGTTAAGTGATTCCCCGTTTCCCCTGTCTGACCGCGCGTATCCACCGCAAAAACGGCATACCCCATCTGCAGCCAAACGGCATAATTTTCCGGAAGGCCTCGATGACATTGATATCCTTGATAAATTACTACACACGGAACTTTCCGATTTTGCTCGTCCCCGCCCTTCGGGACCAAAAACCAGCCATACAGCGGCGTATCATCGTATCCCTCAAACTGCACACGCTCCGCTAGGGTTCCCTTCATCAACGTCGCTGCAGGTTCCCGGCGATCATTCAGCGGCTTGGCTGCAAACCGCTCTAACGTCTGACTCCAAAACGCATCAAAGTCCTCTCTTGCCGTACGAGCTGCCCGATAGTTTGCGACATCCTTCATCCGTTCCTGAATCGCTCCCATGATCTAACTCCTTTGTTTGGTGTTTAATCGATTGGCCGTTTTTCTTAAGAATACCCTACCAGAAACGGTTGTCCGAAGGAAGCTTTCAAAACAGCTGATCCCCTAAAAAAAACCGCCGGAGCTCCAGCTCCGACGGCTTCTCATTTCTAATTCTCTCACTTCGGTTTCTTCACAAAAGGCGCAGCCTTCGCCAGCACCTCGTCCTCCGTCGGTGCGCTGACGTATCTGCCGTTGATATATACGAACGCTCTTTTGCCGCACGGACCGCAATACGATTTGCAGCCAATTTTGATCTCGGCGTCCGGCGCGAGCTTTTGCAGCTTCGGTACAAACGTCTTCATGCGGATATGATTGCATTTATCGCAAATCCGAATATCGTTAGCCATGCCAAGTCCCTTCTTTATCGTTAGCTAAAACTTAAATTAGTGATCCCCATGATTGCCTTTGGAAGGGTTGGTAATCACGAAGCCTTCCTCTGGGAAATACAAATAATCGATCTTCACGCCATCCAGGAACGGATCATCGCCACCCACAATGACATCGATGTCCTTGTCAGTTTTGACGATTTGGTCGTTCTCGCTAGGCTTGACCAAATCCAGGCCATAGTGAGCATGGTCGCCGTGAGAATGGGTAATGAATACCTTCAGCGTCAGCCCTTGATTTTCTTCCTTGGCCAGTTCTTTCTGTATCACTTTCGCCGCATTGCGGGTAATTTTGACTCTCATATGATCTCTCCTATCGCACAAAATGGCTTCCCTTAACATTCCTATTGTAAAGAAACAGAGCGCAACAAGCAAGGCTCAAGGTGAAGCATCCGGATATTTCCGCTCCGCTCGGGTCACAAACCAATCCATAAGCATCATCGTTACCGCCATGTCGTCGATCGGAATCAACGGCAGCACATCCGGCAGAACCCAATATGCAAGCGCCGGTACAACCAACAGCAGCTTATCCGTGAGCGGGATGTTGCCCGAAGTGAGCAGCGGGAGAGTTCGGCGAAAAATATGGGACCACCGACGAAGCGACCACCAGTTTTTCCATTTCATCTCTATCCCTCCCGTTACGTTGTAAGTACAGCTGCTACTTAGGATACCCTATTGTACCACGGTTCATGGCTCAAGCAAAAAATCCGGGACCCTCCCCGGATTTTCCATCATCATCTTTGTTCCACTCTCTCTACAAAAAGTACACCAAGATCGCCAGCACCACTAAATGCGCAGGATAAAAAGCTCTCCACACCCAGCGGGGAAGGCGCCAGGCTTCCAGCTTTCGCCACAGCTCCGGCCCGTAGGCAATGACCAGCGTCGGCAGGATGCTGGCCAGTTGAATCACCCAGCCGTAAGCGAACAGATAGACCATGTTCAGGAGCAAGTGCATCACTACCGCTTTTCCTTGGCTGGCAAATTTGAAGATCAACACCAGCAGCAGACCGTAAGCACCATAATCAAACGGAAGCACCTCCATAATCACGCAGACAACAGCGATAATGATCGCGGACAGCGGCCCAGGCTTCGACGAATCCAGCATGCGTAGCACCAGTAAAGATACGAATAAGGTCGCCACGACGTTTAAACCGTTCGTATCGAAAGCCAACTGGTAAGGAATTTGTGATAGCACAGCGATCAGTAGCAACCGTGATGCGTACTTCCGGTAATTGGAGGTGTGCTGATAACCCTGGACCAGTGCGTAGGCATAGATCGGGAAAGCAATTCGTCCGATTATCCGCCAGAGAACATCTCCGGGAAAAAACAGCAGCCCAACATGGTCGATCAGCATGGTGATCATGGCGATCAATTGCACGGCCTACACTCCTTTCGTTGATCAACGGGGTTTAAAAATTTTGATTTTCATTTTTTCTAATCTTCAGTAGACTGAAAATAAGCCAAATTGGCGTTGCCATCATAGATAGGGGAGTCATCATGTACTTGTTTATCGTCAATCCAAATGCGGGTAACGGCGAAGGTCGCCGGATTTGGAATAAAATCAGCAAAAAGCTGCAACGGCTTGGTATTCCTTACGAGCACGTCTACACCACCAGCGCCGAGCAAGCGCATACATTCCTTCAGGGCAAGCTAACCGGGGAAGTGTCTTGGCGCGCGGTGGGCGTGATCGGAGGCGACGGCACCATCCATAGCCTGCTGCCTGCGATGCACCAGTCCGGCGTGCCGCTGGCGGTCTTCTCCGCCGGATCAGGCAATGACACTGCCCGCGGATTCGGCATCCCGCGCCGGGTTGGCGGCGCGCTGAAGGTATTGCTGAGCGGCCGGTCAACGGCAGCTGATCTTATCTCCATCGATGGAGATCGCACGCTGACTGCACTGGCGGTCGGCTTTGACGCTCAAGTTGCCAGCAATGTCAATGACAGCCGCTACAAAAAAATATGCAATGCGTTGGGACTAGGCAGGTTAGCTTATATCATCGGTATTTTTCATACCCTTCTTACCTATCGTCCCGGACCGTTAACGCTCGACTGTGACGGAACAACATACCAATTCGAGTCCGCCTGGCTGACGGCGATTAATAATGTTTCCAGCTATGGGGGAGGCATGACCATCTGCCCAGATGCCAAGCCGGACGACGGGATGCTCGACCTGTGCGTTGTGCATGATTGCTCCAAGCTGAAGTTGCTCCTGCTGTTCCCTACCGTCTTGTTTGGAGGTCATACGAAACTTTCCTTCGTCACGATGCTGAAAGGCCAAAACATTACGATCTCCAGCTCTCTGCCGCGTCTTGCATTAGGTGACGGAGAGCACGTGGCTACTACGCCGCTTCGCGCTACCTTGGAACCCGGCTCTATTCGAATCATTCGTCCGTAACGAAAGACACATGTGCTGCGCGACAGTTTCTATGACGTAGTTCAAAAAAACCTTTGGGCGGGTTGTTAAGCTCCCCCAAAGGTTTTTTTGATTGTTACACCACAGGACTGGATACCTGCCAAACGATGGGACTCAGCTCGACTTGCTCACCCAACCACTGTCTGGCGATCTTGCGGAACATATCGGCTTCCCCGCTGCAGAAGAACTGATGCACGGGAGTACCGTTACCGCGAGCCAAACATCCCCGTTGATGTAGAATCGTGCTGATTTCGCGGGCAGTTTCATCCGCAGAACTAATTAACTTCACATCTGGCCCCATGACACGTTGAATGGGGTCTTTCAAGAACGGATAATGAGTACAGCCTAGAATTAAGCAGTCCATCGGCTGCTTCTTCATCTCCCGAAGAGATCGCTCCACCACATGCAGCGCTTCCTTCGTTTCATACAACCCATGCTCTACTAACGGAACAAATTCAGGACAAGCTTCGCTAACGATTTCGATTTGCGGATTTAACTCACGTAGCGCTACCGTATAGGCCCCGCTACGAATCGTGCCTACCGTCCCGATGACGCCAATCTTTCCGGTCTTCGTCGCGCTGATTGCTGCGCGGGCACCCGGATGAATGACGCCAATGACAGGGATATCCACCTTGGCCTTGATGAAATCGAGTGCAGCCGCTGTGGCGGTGTTGCAGGCAATCACAATCATTTTCGGATGGAACTGGATTAAATAATCGACGATTTGCTCGGTAAACAAGCGGACTTCCTCGGGCGACCTTGGGCCATAAGGAGCCCGGGCCGTATCGCCGAAGTAAATGATTTTCTCTCTGGGAAGCTGCCTCATCACTTCCTTGCAGACGGTGAGGCCTCCCACTCCCGAGTCTAATATGGCGATGGCTTGCTGCACGAACATACCGCTTCCTTTATGTTTAGTGTAAAATCCTTCTCATTACTTTATGACTTCGCACCACAGAGGGTACCTAAATCTTAACTCAATTTGTAGTGCAAGAAAACCCGCAAGGGCGGAGAAAACGGGAAAAAGACCCGGGAGCGGGTCTTTTTCGGGCGATCACTGTGGACAGCCGTTCGAATTATTGGCCTTCCTCTTTGTCGGAAGTTGCCGCTGCTTCCACAGCTGCAGTAGTCGCTTCAACGGCTTCCGTCGTTTCTTCTTCCGTTACGACGCCAAGGGCCACTGTCTCTTCTTCGGTCACCGTCTCCTCTTCTTCATCTGCAAATTCGGAGACTTGAGCAATGACCTCTTCTTCATCGGTGATCTTGTCGGAACGACGGCTTTGGATTTCACTGATCAACACTTCAGCGGCTTCCTTCACCTTGCCGACAAGAACGGTACTTTGCTCCGATACTTTTTCGGCAACCTCTTGCGTCTTCTCTCCGACTTGACGAGCCCCGTTGGCAATATCCTTACGCAGCTCTTTCCCGGCTTTGGGGGCAAATAACAACGCCGTTACCGCACCGGCAACCGTGCCGATGGCGGCCCCCCATATCCAACCTTTGTTTCCTTTGCTCACGACTCATCTCTCCTTTTTGGCTTTCTCCGCGAATGCCCATATCGATAATGTATTATAAGCAGCAAGGGTCTGTCCGGTCACACTTGTAAGGAAAAAAATTGGGCTTGTCTGTCTGAGATTAGACGCCTTCCTGTTCCAGGTACTTCAGCACATTGGCCGAAAAATCCTGCAAAGCCTCGGGCAACCGCCCCCTTAGCCCTTCGACCTCCTGGCGATCCCAAGCAAAATATTCCTGAACTAACGGTTTCCGCAGTCGAACCAGTTCGATGAGCGTAGCGTGCAGTTTCGCATCGATGACCGTTTCATCCAAGAGGATGTCTACAATGTCCTCATAGCTGCTGGCGTCACGCATAATAAACCCGTCGATTAAATAGCTGCCGACGTCCGTTACGATTTCCAGCGCCAGATGCAATGCTCGTTCCTCTGCATAACGCCCCAGCAGGGAGGAGTTGGCCTCCGCCGCTTCACGAAGGGCCTGCAGCAATTCTGGCAGCATGTCCAGCCTGCGTTCGATTTGTTCCCGGTTTACATAATACAAGGGGATTCCCTCCTTTGGTCCAGTCTAAAATTCGAAATCGACTGCGACCTGACTCTCGCGTACTTCGCTCATATGCTCGATTACTTTCTTGTGCTCCGGATGAACTTGATATCCTTCCAAATCCGCAAGCGAATCAAAGGTAGCAATGAGCGCAATGTCATAGGAACGAGGGGAACGGATCACGTCGGTGCCCACCTCAAGGCTTCTGAGCTGCTCTACTTTACCCTGCATGCCGCGCAGTATCTCAACCGTACGTGCCACATTTTCCGGAGATGCATCCTTCAATTTAAACAATACGATATGCTTGATCATAGTTCACCCTTCTCCTTCTTAACGATTCCGTATCTCATTTCAGCATAACATAAAGGGTATCTGCCGGAAAGTAAGGCCTTCCCGAAACTCTATTAATCTAGTTTCATATGATATATTGTCTCATTTACTAGAGACGAGATTTAGAGGGAAAAGAGGTGAATCGCAATGACCCTCCTGCGCTTTCTGCTAAACGAACCGTTGCGAAGGCGAATTCGCCTGCTGCAAGCAGAACTTGAGCTGCTAGCCAGCCGAGTGGAGCATCTGGAGCATGCACTTGATGCCGCCTCCTTCCCGGATTCCGCGACCCGGCAGCAAATTGAAGCCTCGATCGGTCTCAGCATCATCATTGAGACGACGGGCTCCGTCATCCATGGCACATTGATCGCTGTGCATCCTGATGCTCTGGAGATGGTCGATGAATCAGGACGGCAGGTGATCGTCCCAGCCGCTAAAATCACGACCATCAAATTGTAAACCGCGTCAAATTGGCAGGGATCCTCCCATTCGGTAACCGAGATAGCCGGATGGGAGGTGGGACTACATTTTTTCGCTGAAGGGATATTGACAGCTTGACTCCGTTTTTATACAATAAAGAAGTCGCTCACGGGGCCTTAGCTCAGCTGGGAGAGCGCATCGCTGGCAGCGATGAGGTCAGGGGTTCGATCCCCCTAGGCTCCACCATATCTATGAATGTAGCAGTCCATCGGGGCTGTTTTTTTAGTTTTGTGGCGCAAAACGCCCCGCGGATCCTGATCTATCATCTGGGATTCCCGGGGCGTTTTTTATTATCCCTCAAAAGCCCGTTGCAACTCCTCTAGGTTAAACTTCTTCATCTTTAGGAATGCCTGCGTCACTCGTTGGCGTTGTTCTAAGGTTCCCTGGGTCAGCATCTTATCCAAGGCGGACGGGGTGATCTGCCAAGAGAGGCTATAACGATCTTTCAGCCAACCGCATTGTTCGGCCTCAGGCACGGCAGAGAGACTTTCCCAATAATAATCGATTTCCTCCTGTGTGTCGCAGTTCACCATAAAGGAAATCGCTTCGGTGAAGCCGAACCCATGAGCATGCGCACTGTCCATCGCTGTAAACCAGGTATCTTCCAGCATAAAATCGGTGAACATGACCGTCCCCTCCCGGTCCGGCTCTTGTCCGGGACCATACTTGACTTGACGATCGTGCCCGGTTTCGCGTTCCGGAATACGGAAAGGTAGAACTCACGCGCTTCTTCCGCCTTGCCGCAGTTATCGCCGGTGAACATCAAGGACGGAACAATTGCTGGACGCGGTTCCCCTTCCGGATTGGTTAACATCAACTGCCATGTAAACCCGTACTTGTCCTGAATCCAACCATACCACTCGCTGAAGGGGTACCGGCCTAGCGGCATAAGTGGAGTCCCGCCGTCAGACAGCTTGTTCCACACTTCATTCAACATTTCTCTGGCGTTGGTGTCTCTAGAGGGGTCGAAATTGACGATGCACGAAATCGAAGGATTCAACTTGAAGTACGGACCCGCCGAAATCGCCACAAACGGAAACCCCCAAATGGGTAAACGAAACCATTTCGGAATCCCCCGAAGGAGTATCGTTTAGCGTCGTAACCCCAGTGATTCGGGACTCTGGAAATACGGAGCAATAGAACTCTGCAGCCTCCTTCGCCTCTTTATCGAACCATAGATGCAAGCTGATCGATGAACTCACTTTTTTCCTCCTTTACATGAATCAGGTTATTCTTCATACTACCACATTTGGTGACCCATGTTTGATTCACGTTGGCCTGTGGGCGCATTCCCCACGCCTGTGATTCACTCTCTGTAGGTCCGTTGCACGCTCACGGGTAACCCTCGATGAGTTCCAATGAAGCGTTAATTATGCTCTCCATGAACTCCAATGAACTCCGATACCGTTAAGTAAGCTCAACTAACCAGTGATTAGTGATTAACTCCGATGAAGCGCTATCTAACTCTCGATTTACCGCTACTTCACTCGCGATTATCCGCTGATTAACTCCCCATTAGCCCCCGAAATACCGCTAACGCTTGCCACAGATCTTATTTGCTCTAAAAAAGCCATGTTGCGATTCTAACGCTTACCACAGCGCTTTTTCCCCGGTTTTGCCCCATTTTTCGCAATTTTCACAGTAATAGAGTGTCTCATCATCGTTAGAATTTTCTCGAGAGCAAATTTGCCCAAATAGCGTTGCTCATAAGCGTTAGAGTTACTCGCCAGTTCATCTCCTGCTCCTTACAACCACTAGACCTGCTCGCCTGATTATCTGCCCTACCCTTCAACCGCTAACGCTTGCCACAGCGCTTATTTGCTCTAAAAAAGCCATGTTGCGATTCTAACGCTTACCACAGTGCTTATTCCCCGGTTTTGCCCCCATTTTTCGCAATTTTCACAGCAATAGAGTGTCTCATCATCGTTAGAATTTTTTGGAGAGCAAATTTGCCCAAATAGCGTTGCTCATAAGCGTTAGAGTTACTCGCCAATTCATCTCCTGCTCCTTACAACCACTAGACCTGCTCGCCTGACTATCTGCCTCACCCTTCAACCGCTAACGCTTGTCACAGATCTTATTTGCTCCAAAAAAGCCATGTTGCGATTCTAACGCTTACCACAGAGCTTATTCTCCGGTTTCGCCCCCATTTTTCGCAATTTTCACAGCAATAGAGTGTCTCATCATCGTTAGAATTTTCTCGAGAGCAAATTTGCCCAAATAGCGTTGCTCATAAGCGTTAGAGCTAATAGAAGTAAGAGCGTATGCACCAGCAAGTGTATTCGCATCAGTAAGTGTATTCGCATCAGTAAGTGTATTCGCATAGTAAGTGTATTCGCATCAGCAATACACCAGTAGTGTTGGCACCGAAATAGTGTTTACGCCAATATAGCGTTCTCACCAACAATTTGCGTTCCTAAGAACAACCGCATACACACCAACAGCAACTTCCCATCCTCAGCAAACTACCCGAGTTCAGTTACATCCAGCCACTCCTGCGATCTACCCGAGCCCAGTCACATCCTACCACCCCGAAGGAACCACCCGAACCCATTACATCCAGCCACCCCCGCGATCTACCCGAGTCCGGTTACATCCTGTCACCATCAACGAACTCACCGAGTCCATTACATCTGCCACCACCTGCGCCCCTCTGCCCTTACCGCGCGCTGGGAAGCCGGAACGTTCGATACCGTTGTCTACCGCCTGCGACCTCTAGTAACTTTCGGCTGTGCATCGCACGTAGAATCGCGCGGGTATGCTGCTTGGATAGCCTGAGATGGTCCGCGAGCTCTCCCGGGGTAAAGGGGCGCATCAGTCGTCTGGCAAACCTCAAGGCTTCCGCTTCGGCCCAATGGAGGTTGGAGGGTACGGCATTGGACAGGAACTTGCCCACAAAGGATAAGACCAGCTGCTTGCAAACCCCCGGGTCTTCCCGAATCGATAGATAGGCAATCGGCAAGAACAGCCAATCGTCTAGCGCCAACAACGCTTGCTTCATACAAAGATCTTTAAACCGCCCGGCCTCGATATCCCGAGCATGGCTTCGATAATCCTGAATCTCGATGCACCCCTTGGCATTGCCCGGCATGTAGGCTAAATCGAGATAGCGGAAGCCATTGTTAAAGTCGCGAACCTCATACTCCGGATAGAGATCGTTAAGGTTTCCGATGGCGGGATACCAAATGTACCGCAGAAAGTCCGTTGTCCCTCGGCTTAATCCCTTTTTGAGAAACTCCTTTCTTCTTAAGTTTGTCTCCTCGTTGATCTGGCGTTCCAACCACTCCAAGTAAACCGCATCAAACTCACTCATCCTTGCCACTCCCTTTCAAAAGTCCATAAAAAAACCGCCCCGATCCCCCCTGCTCCAAGAGCAAGCCAGATCGAAGCGGCATGTGCTTCATACCGAAATATCGAAATATCCACTATGGAAAATAATGTATCACAAGACATCGTTTCGAGCAACGTTCCCTGATTACCCCACAGGCCGATGGATTGGTGATTGAAACGCACCTTCACTTCATGTCTTCAGCTTCTTCACTTTCCCCATGATCCACAAGCAGACTGGAAATGCGATTCCGAAGATCATGGCGTACAACGGCCAAACCTTCATAAAGTCGATCAAATAGGCGAAATTGGGCCAGATGATGCCGGAGGCCACGATGCCAAGCAACACCAGCGGGAGAAACAGCGTATTCTTATTTTTCAATCCAAAGGCTTCGCCGAGCCCCTGTACGGAGATATGCAACAACATCACCAGCCGAAAGAAAATCGAGATGTACCAAAACACCGTAATCACAACCTCAAACCGTTGAAAAAAATCACCGATCTCGATCGTTCGGGCCACAAAATAACTGGCAAACGTAAGATTGGCCATTACCCCTTCACTGAGCGTCGCGATTGTTAGTACCATCATCAGCAAATACATGGTCCCGCTAATGGCTGATCCAATCCAGACCGCCTTACTCCAATTTTTGGATTTCGGAAGCTCCGGAACAAGAAATAGAAATCCAATCGTTTCTAAGTAAGGAAAGGCTAATAACGAGAAAGACCCCCGCAACACCGGTTTCCAGCCATACTCCAAAATCGGAGCAAGATTCGTCCAATGGGTCCCATACAGCAGCGAGAGGCCAACTAGCAGGAAAATCACTGGCAGCAAGAAGAATAACAGTTCCGCACTGCGGCCAATCGTCGGCACCCCTGACCAGACCGAATAAACAACCACGACTAGCATGAGCATCAATACGACATAAGGAGGCGTTAAAGGCATAATCGATATGGTGATAAAGTCGCTTAAATTTCGCAACGTTAAGATAAGGATTAAGCCAGCAAAATGAACAGGATCGACAACACCCTTCCAGTGGGGTTGCCAATTAAACGACGAAGGTGCTGAACAAAGGACATTCCGCGCATTTGCCCGGCAATTGCTGACAAGAGCGGGATGAGCAGAAAATGAATGGCAATGGCCACTACGGTACAAATCCAGGCATCATGTCTGGCAACGGCGGCA
This sequence comes from Paenibacillus sp. J14, assembly GCF_000518465.1. Taxonomy (NCBI): domain Bacteria; kingdom Bacillati; phylum Bacillota; class Bacilli; order Caryophanales; family Paenibacillaceae; genus Paenibacillus; species Paenibacillus sp. J14. The sequence continues at coordinate 12,713 of NZ_JADQ01000043.1, forward strand.
AGACTCGATGGGATGAGGAGATAGGCGCTGCCGATTTGATACATTGTAATCCATAATGCGAATTGCCTTACCGATATACTCCGTTTGTTCATTCCGATACTCCTCAAGATAGCAATTTAGCGATCAACATGCTAGCCGGTTCAAAAAAAGTTTGAATTGCCAATAGCGGTGACGGTACTTGAATATGAAGCAATTGAAGTACGAGGAGAACAATGCCTACGCTTAGGAAACAAGCATGCACAGCGAGATCCCTGAACTCTTTTTTATGAAACATCCTCTGGTATTCCAAGGCCGATATCGCCAATGATACAAACAATAAAGCGTATAGCACGTTCTTCCTCACTCCTGTTTATTCTGTGGCATTCCGTAGGGACTGACGATCTTCCCATTTCGCTTGATTTGCAGAGTCACACGCAAGTTCACATCCAGCTCTTCGAAGCGCTTGTCCCAGTCGTTCTTCCATACATGCCATTTTGCCGGATATGCCCGATGAAAGGCTTCGCCGAACCCAAAGATATCCGTACCCAACGATTGAGCTTTCCGAATCCCTCGATTAATCGCCTCTACATACTGGTCTGCAGCAATTTTCTGCAGCTTCAACAGGTCTTCCTCTTTATTGAGATCGACCTTCTTACATCTCAGTTCATTAATGTTGGCTTCAATGTACACGGTAGCATCGAGGACCGGATGATCATTCACGATCTTAGGATCATACTTCGTTTTGGGCCGGATGACGTCCAACGTAAAATGCTCTTTCGCATTCGGACACTCTACTTTGAAAAGACTGTTGTCCACATGATTCGTCAAATAGTTATAAGCCCGGCTTTCGGACGGGTTCATCCAACCAACCAGGCGATCCTCCTGGAAGACACCCACACCGCTGAAAAAATAGTTCGCATGCTGCGGAGACTGCTTCACGTTATCCATCTTCTGAGCTTTATCGGCCTGTTCCCCCAGCTTTAATCCGGTGATGACTGGCTCGACCCCGTCCTTGTTTAAACTCTCCAGAAATTCCTTGGCTTGGCTGTATATGTTCGGAGCCCAGCTTTTGTAGGACAGCTTTAATGCCTTATGCATATCCAGGGCGGGAAAAAGTTCCGTGGACGTCACGAAGGTTAATGCTTCCTTCGCCGAATGGTCCCGAACGATAATTAGATCGAAGACGGGCCGAATCTCATTGTTACGTAACAGCCAATCCAACGGTTCATGCATACCTTCCCGGGCCGTGGCTTCATCCACAAATAAAATTTGCATATGGGACATATACAATCTCCGCGACGACATGCCCACCATTTTGCGAATGGCTTCACTAATGGAATCAGAACGCATCGAAAGTACGAACGTCGGCGTACGTTCGGACGATTGCTTCCGCGACATTTGATTGGGATTCACAACCTGAAGGCTGACCTCATAAAGGTCATCCTTCTTGTCGATTCCCATAGCGAGCACAATCGATAGTTCATTTAATTCATTGCGATTCCAACAACCTGTCAGCAGCAGAATTAATGCGAGGGATATGGAAGCAAGAAAAAAACGCTTCTCCTGTCGGTACACAGGGATCATCTCCTTGAGTTCTACGGTCCTTTAGCTCCAGGTTGGTAAGGGAAACGGAGGATGGCATCCGATTGCTTCCGCGGTTTATAGGGAGCGACGGGCGATAAGTACGGGACACCGAAGGAGTGGAGCCCGCTTAAATGAACGACAAGCATGATAAATGCGATAGTCAACCCATAGATCCCGAGGGTTGAGGCGATCATCATGAACCCAAAACGCAGCATCCGAATCGGGATCGACATGGAATATGACGGAATCGCAAAACTGGCTATGGCCGTAATCGCTACGACAACCACCATGACGGTTGAAACGATTCCCGCTTCGACCGCGGCTTGTCCAATAACGATCGACCCCACGATGGATACGGCTTGACCGATCGTTCTCGGCATCCGAAGACCGGCTTCCCGCAGGATTTCAAACACGACTTCCATGATTAACGCCTCGAGAAAAGCCGGAAAAGGCACCCCTTCGCGTTGCGCCATTAAGCTCAATAACAACACCGTTGGAATTAAATCCTGATGATAGGTGGTTAAGGCGATATACAGTGCAGGGGCTAACAAGCATATCAGCATACAGAAATAACGAAGCAGTCGGGTGACGCTCCCATAAAGATACGATTGATAGTTATCCTCGGCAGATTGCAGGAAGTCGACGAATAAGGACGGCGCAAGGAGCACGAATGGCGTTCCGTCAATAAAGATAGCAATTCGTCCCTCCATGACCCCCGCCGCAATCGTATCTGGACGATCCGTGTTGTACAGCATCGGAAAAATCGTAAGCTTGTTATCCTGATTCATCACTTCCTCAATATATTCGCCCTCCAGCACGCGGTCCACTTGGAGGTTGCTGAGTTTGTCTTTCTGTTTACTTACGATCTGTTGATCTGCTAATCCATCCATGTACATAAGTGCGAGCTCTGTTTTAGTTTTATTGCCAGCCTGAATCGTCTGGACGCGAACCCGTGTATCCTTCACCCGATGACGAACCAGGGAGATATTCGTGCGGATCACCTCCGTAAATGCGTCCTTCGGTCCCCGAATAATCGGATGGGTATCCGATTCGGTAATTGCGCGTTCCTCTAATCCGGGAATGGAGACAAGCAAACCATCCTTATATCCGTCGATCAGAATCAGTGCTCCGCCTGACAACATTCCATTACTCGCATCCTCATGGTTCGACACGAAGCTGATGCCGCCTACGTTTACGACCTTGTCTTTGAGCTGGGTTGGCGTCATCTCCCCGTCTGAGGTCATCTCTAGAATCGGGCGGATGACATCCTGCTGTAAGATTTGACTATCAATAAGTCCTTCAATATAAACAATTGTGACTTGGGTTTGGTCCACCGGTAACAACTGACGGAACACGACGTCCGAACTGTTCCCAAAAAGTTCACTAAGGATTTCCAGGTTTTGCTGCAGTTTATCGACAAACTCGTCCGGTTGTTGCATGTTACGAGCCCCTTTGTTCTGATGGAAGTAGTAAGAGTATGACCAAAATTTAGTAATTCTACTCGAAAAGGCTACTCAAGGATTGTTTTTAGGAAAAGGCGAATTGACATTCCAAGCGAACCGGATATAATAATACAAAATATCCCACATTCGACGATTGGGAGAGTAACTGTCCGTTCTAGTCCAAGCGAGCCGGGAGGGTGGAAACCGGTACAGGGCTGACAGTGAAGCGGACCCATGAGAATGGTTGCTGAACGCAAAGTAAAGTAAGCAACCACGGCCCAAGACCGTTATCCTGCAGAGTGGTTAAACGTAGAGTTTAACAACAAGAGTGGTACCGCGAGCGCGTAATGCCTTCGTCTCTTTGATGAGATGAAGGCTTATTTTTTTGCCCAGGAGGAGTGGATGGAATGATCAGTAGATCGATGAAAAAGCATCTGAAAACGACCGTACAGCAAGTCCTTTCAAGGCTTGGACACAGCGTCGAGAAGCTGCCAGACATTGTAATTGAACGCCCCGCCCGTGCCGAACACGGGGATTATTCGACCAACATCGCGATGCAGCTGGCCAAAACCTTGCGCCAACCGCCGCTGCAGATTGCCGCGCTGCTTAAGAATGAACTGGAGCAAACGGGCCGCATGGAAGGGCTGTTCCACCAGATCGAAACGGCGCCGCCGGGCTTCCTGAACTTCCATCTGGATTGGAATGAATGGGCTCGCAAAGATTTTTCACTTCCGCAGGCTGTTCGTGAAAAAGTCGTGATCGAACATACCTCCATCAATCCGAACAAGTCCGCTCATATTGGTCATTTGAGGAATGCCTGCATCGGCGACTCGCTGGCAAGGCTGCTTAAGCGAGCTGGTTACCAAGTCGAAGTGCATAATTACATCGACGATCTAGGGAATCAGTTGGCTGACACCGTCGTTGGGCTGCTTCATGTAGATCATCAGGCTGCTCATGTGAGATTCGGGGATTTCTGTTGGGACATCTATTCCAACGTGAACAAGGAATACGAGGATCAACCTTCGCTGTTAGAGCAGAGAACGAAGGTGCTGCAAGCGCTGGAGGCTGGGGACGGGAATCTGGCTTGGGTTGGCTTACTTACAGCAGAGCGCATCGTGCGGGAGCATTTGGAAGAAATGAAGGCGTTTGGGATTGATTACGATTTGTTAGTTTGGGAGAGCAACATTGTCCGGGAAGGGTTCTGGGACACGGCCTTCCGATTGCTCCAGCAAACCGCACTCTTCCAGAAGGAGACGTCTGGTAAACTCGAGGGGTGTTGGGTCCTGAAGCAACCTGCAGCCGAAGATGTGGAGCCTGAAGCAGAGCATCAGGCTGATAAGGTGCTCGTTCGGTCCAACGGAATTTTGACCTATACGGCCAAAGATATCGCCTATCATCTGTGGAAGTTCGGGGTACTCGGAAATGATTTCAAGTACAAGCCGTTTGCGGACGGGCTCTGGACAACCCGTGCAGACGGTGTCACTGCTGATTACGGCAAAGCAGATCTCGTCGTGAACGTAATCGACCACAGGCAAGCGTATCCACAGGCGATGGTGAAGCAAGCGCTGGAGGCGTTAGGCTTCACAACCCAGGCGGAGAAGCTGCGTCACGTTGGTTACGGCGTCGTCTCGCTAAGCCCGGCCGCAGCCCGGGAGCTGGGCCTCGACACCTCAGACGGCAAAGCTTCGTACGCCATGTCCGGCAGACAAGGAATCGGTATCAAAGTGTCCGAATTGCTGGATCGGATGGAAACGCAGATCGATGCCAAGCGTTCTGATTCAGAAGGGTTGTCCAGCCGTCGGATTGCCGCAGCGGCGATCCGGTATTACCTGCTCCGGTTCGCTTTACCAACCGAAGTGGTATTCGACATTCAGCAGGCCACAGAGACGACCGGCAATACCGGCGTCTATCTGATGTACGCGCATGCCCGGGCGGCCAGCATCTTGGCCAAAGCTCAAGCCGACGGGATTCCTCGGGCGGAATCGCTTCAGCTTCCGGAGGACATCGCCCCTCAGGATCGTGCGGAACACGTCCTGCTGAGACAAATCGCGGCATGGCCGGATACGCTGGGCACTGCGTGTGAGGAACTATCCCCAACACCGATCTGTCATTACGCTTATGAGCTCGCTACCTTGTTTAATCATTTTTATACCGCCTGTCCGATCCTAAAAGCCGAGCCCGAGCGGCAGACCTACCGCCTATGGCTTACGGCAAAATTTAAGGAGACCATCGCAGAGGTGCTGGAGGTCATCGGATTGCCAGCTCCGGATCGCATGTAAACAAGGGCAAGGCAAGAGTAACACCAAGTGAAAGGCGCGACTGGAACCAACCAGCCGCGCCTTTTGCGTGGATGTCCCCCTCAGTCGCGATGCAGTTAATCAATGTTTTTTGATATCAATATTATTCGTGACGTTTTTTTGAATAAATTGAATCTTCGGCAAGTATGTTTTACTGGAAGGGATGTACACAGAATTGATTCATAAGTTAAACCATCGAGTTAAGCGCTTAACACGATGAGATTTACAAACCAAGGAGGGATCAAACATGGCATTGATGAAAAAAAGAGGTTGGGCCATCGCTTCCGTATTGTTGTGTACGGCTTTAGGCGGGGCGCTATTAGCCGGTTGTTCCGGGTCGGGCGACAAGACTAGCAGCTCCGGCAAAACAACGATTACGGTGACGTATCGCGATGACGGAGCCGGAGAAAAAGGCACGTTATACCGCTGGCTCACCGAGATCGCTGCAGATTACCCGAACAAGGATGTTGAAATTAAGCCATCCCCGATTCAAGCCTCGGAGGGGGACTATTTTGCGAAAGTTGCCTTAGCTTTGAAATCCAAAGATACCGCTCCAGATATCGTGACCGAGGATACGTTTATTCTCAATTCCGACGCCAGCGCCGGTTATTTGGAACCGCTGGATGAGCGGCTGAAGGACTGGGAGGATTGGTCAAACGGCTCGTTTATCGAGGCGATGAAGAAAGGCGTTACCGCCAGCGACGGCAAAGTGTACGGCGTACCGTACAACACGGATTCCCGCGGTCTTTGGTATAACAAAGAGATCTTTAAGCAGGTCGGCCTTCCGGAAGAGTGGACACCGAAGAACTGGGAGGAAGTGCTGGATGCAGCTCGCACCATTAAGGAAAAAGCACCGGACATCGTCCCGATTTGGATGAACATGGGCAAGGCGACCGGGGAAGCCACCTCCATGCAGACGTACGAAATGCTCCTTTACGGCACCGGCGAACGACTGTATGACGATGCAAGCGGAAAATGGATTATCGAAAGTCAAGGGATCTTGGATGCTTTAGGGTTCATTGAAACCGTAAACAAAGAGAAGCTCGGCCCGCCGCTCTCCAAGGTGCTGAACGGGCAGGCCGGCAACACCGCTTCCCGAGAATACTTGCCTCAAGGCAAGCTGGCCATCTCCCTCGACGGCTCGTGGATTACCGGCAACTATCTGGAAACCGGCGCTTCTCCATGGCCGGAATACAAGGACGTGCTAGGCTTTGCTCCGATGCCAACAAGTCAAGGTCAGGCACCAGGTTCCATCACGCTCGCTGGCGGTTGGGCATTGTCCATTCCAAGCAACGCCAAGCATAAAGACGAAGCCTGGGAGTTTATCAAATACGCGTTAAACAAAGAAAACAGCAAGAAGCTCGTCACCTCCTCAGGCAATATTACGGTGCGAGCTGACGTCGCCAAAGATCCGGAATACACGCAGATGCCGTTTAACGAAATCGCTACGGAATATCTGCAGAACGCCGAATTCCGGCCTGCTCAAGAGAAATACCCGGAAGTATCGACGCAAATTCAGACGATGGTGGAATCCGTCGCCACAGGCACCTCCCCTGCAGAGGCCGCCCAAAAATACGCCCAAGACGTCACCCGCATCGTAGGCGAGGACGCTGTCATCCGAAAATGACGAATTCGAATAAGCGGCAAAGCACTGCCTTCCGGAAGGAGAACGAACCATGAGCAGCATGACGGCTGAAGGATATTCCAGAAATCGCAACTCGTACACGTGGCTTTACTTCTTGCTCCCTTCGATTGTGATAATGCTGGTGTTTTTCATCACCCCGGTCTTCCTTACGTTCTTCTATTCCTTTACGAATCTGGCATTAACGGGGGAATCGGCAAGAGAGTTAAAATTCGTTGGGTTCGACAACTATATTCACATGTTCAAGGACCCGACGGTCAAGGTTAGTATTTGGAACACATTGGTCTTCCTGTTTGGCTCGGCGGTGATTGGCCAGCAGCTGCTCGGCTTATTCATCGCCCTCCTGATGAAGCGCAAGAACCGGACGTTCCGGCGGGTGATTGGCACGATCGTCCTCGCCGGCTGGGTCACCCCGGAAATCGTATGTGCGCTATGCTTATACAGCTTCTTCGGCGACGAAGGGACGCTGAACTCGATCATCACTTCATTGGGGCTTCCGGCAGTCACCTGGCTGTATACTGTTCCAATGCTGACGATCATCCTCGCGAACATTTGGCACGGTACCGCCTTCTCGATGCTCGTCTTTCAAGCGGCTCTTGACGACGTGCCCAGCGAGGTAGAAGAAGCGGCAGTGGTCGATGGCGCTTCAAAATGGCAGGTACTGATTCGGATTATCATCCCTTATATTAAAGATTCGTTTATGACCAACATGATGCTGATCACGTTACAGACATTGGGCGTGTTTGGTTTGATATATGCCATGACCGGCGGAGGCCCGGGAACGTCTACGACCACACTGCCCATCTTCATGTACAACCAAGCCTTCGTGAACTATCAACTAGGGTACGGAACCGCGATCTCCTTGCTGCTACTGCTCATCGGAATCGTGCTTAGCTTGTTCTATACCCGCTCGTTGAAATAGTCCAAGTGCAAGGAGAACCTCTTATGAACGCAAAACAACGGAAAATCATCTACCGGATCTTGCCCTATACGATCCTCACGATCATCGGCATCTGCTTCGTCTTACCCTTGCTCTGGGTGGTAGTTGCTTCGGTCGATCCCAATGCCATGCAGACGCTAAAAATGCCCCAGCGAATCACGGCGGATAATTATATCAACGTGATCACCAGCCGCGAGAACCAACGTGCATTCCTGATCGGCTTGATCATGTCGCTGGGGCAGGCGCTGCTCGTCGTCCTCTTGGCACTGTTGGCCGCCTATCCGTTGTCCCGATATCAAATGAAATACAAGAAGCCGTTTATGTTGACCATCCTGTTTATGACTTCCTTGCCGATCACAGCGGTGATGGTCCCGGTCTACCAGCTGTTTCTCAGTTTGAAGCTGTATGACCAAATCTTTGGCGTGATCCTGTTCTACGTAGCCTCATCGATGCCCTACGGCATTTGGATGCTTAAGAACTTTATGGATTCCGTCCCTCTGGATCTGGAGGAAGCGGCATGGGTCGACGGGGCCTCGGTATTTACGGGGATTCGCAGAGTTGTAGCACCGCTGATGGTGCCGGGGATTTGCACGGTCGCCATCTTCACCTTCTCAGGCAGCTGGGGGAATTTCTTTGTTCCATACATTTTGCTGCAAAATCCGGAGAACTTCCCCGCTTCCCTGAAGTTATACCAATACTTTGGTCAGTACGGAATGATTGAGTATGGCAATCTTGCAGCCTTCTCCATTATGTATGCGATCCCGTCCATCGTACTGTACATCTTGTCCCAGCGGTTTATGTCCAAGGGGTTTGGGTTGCAAGGAGGAACGAAAGGGTAGCTATAAAGAACAAAGGCCCTGCTGAAGCAGGGCCTTTGCATGGGGTACACATTCAATTATACGATAAGCGCTCTGGATACAATAACCAACAGGATGAAGAGAACCAGAATCGTCCCTGTGGAAGTCCAGAAACCACCATAACCTACGCCACCTACGCCATTTTCATATCCCGACATTGTTTTCCCTCCTTTTTAAATATAGAACATCATATTACGGTTCGCCTGTGAACGATCGGGACATTCGCGGAGAGGGGCGAAAATGGGTATCCGTTCCCCCAGTACTTTTGCTGGAGAGGAGGTGGCGGCTGTAGCCCAGTTCACGCCTAATCAAGCCAACCGCCATTTGCATAAGATGAAATAAGTCGATTTAAAAGCAGGTGGTGCTCTTGGGAGGAAAAAAGAGGAGACAATACCAAAGAATCCAAGAAAATGACCTTTCCTCGGACGACTTGGCCATTATCGGCGCCGGGTTCACCGTGCTTGGAGATATTTTCGATTTGCTCTCCCTGATGAAACTGAAAGAGGAAAAATCGCAGAATGGCAGTGGCTTTGAGGAGACACTGCTTGACGATTTCATATTGCACCGAAGCAACCCTGAAAATAAGGATAATAATAGAATCAAAAGCAAAAATAAAAAGAAAAAACGGAAATAAATAAAGGCGCCGGAGTGAGCTCTCCAGCGCCTTTAAAAGGTTAACGTGACAACTTGGCCACTTTTAGCCTCCATCTCCGCCATTTCAAATATACGAGTACCAATAGTAACGCCCCCAGCCCAATAAAGAAAAACTTTAAATATTTCTCGACCAGGTCGATGGCAACTTGCCACTGTTCACCAAACACCAAGCCGATGCTTACAAAAACCGTGACCCAAAGTGCGGCTCCTGTGTAAGCATACAGGGCAAAGGTTCGAAAAGGAATGCGCATAATGCCTACAAAATAACCAAAAAACTGCCTTACACCCGGCACAAAGAAACTGATTAACAGCATTCGATTGCCGTACTTCTCATAAACCCGCCTCGTCTTCTCTAAATGGGAAGGCTTGACCATAATCCACTTGCCATAACGTTCGATCAACGGCGCGCCGACCCGATGTCCGACGAAATAGGTAATCGTCACCCCGATCACCGCCCCAGCATATCCGGCGAGGATAGCCGGCAAGAAATCCAGCACGCCTTTATAGGCCAAATATCCTGTATAGGTCAGCGTCGTTTGACCTGGAGGCAGCGGCAGCGCAATAAAATCAATGGGAAGTCCGAGCAGCAGAACAAAATAGCCGTAATGCTCAAACATCCTTTCAATCCAATCCAAAACGTTCATCATCCAAATCTCCTTTAACCAATACCAGGCGCTGCCCACGCCAATTGAGTCCACTCTTTATGTTATCAGTATATACGGAGATTTTCCAATCTAAAAGAGTCCGCAGACGGGGCGATTCCCCGCCCCGAGACCAGTCCTGATTTAGCGGGAGATGGAGAGAAGAATTTTTATCCGAAGCGGCCGCTGATATAATCGTCTGTCCGTTTCTCGGATGGATTGGTAAAGATTTTGGTCGTATCGCCGTACTCGACCAGTTCCCCCATGAGGAAGAACGCCGTTTTTTCCGACACCCGAGCCGCCTGTTGCATATTGTGCGTGACAATAATGATGCAGAATTCCTGCTTCAGCTCGGCGATCAGCTCTTCAATTTTGGCGCTGGACACCGGGTCCAGCGCCGACGCCGGTTCATCCATCAGGATGATGCTTGGATTAACCGCAATCGATCGGGCGATGCACAGCCTTTGCTGCTGGCCGCCGGATAAGGCCAAGGCGGAGCTGTGCAGCCGATCCTTCGTCTCGTCCCAAAGCGCCGCTTTGGTGAGCGATTCCTCCACGATCTGATCCAGCTTCTTCTTGTCGCGAATCCCGTGGTAACGCGGTCCAAAGGCGATATTTTCATAGATGGATTTATGGAACGGGTTAGGACGCTGCCATACCATGCCGATCTTTTGACGCAGCAGCACGACATCGGTCTTCGGATCATTGATATTGTCGTCCCCGATCCAGATTTCCCCCGTAATCTTCGCCCCGCGGATCAAATCGTTCATCCGGTTCAGGCTGCGCAGGAATGTGGACTTGCCGCAGCCTGAAGGGCCGATCAAGGCGGTCACCTGCCGGGAGGCGAAATCGAGCGATATATTTTTAACGGCTTGTTTCTCTCCGTAATAGACGCTTAAGTTTTTCGTGGATAGTTCAATGTTAGACACTTGGCTTCGCCCTCCTATTTCGTCGCCGTAAATTTCTTGAGCATCACGCGTCCGAGCCAGCGAGCCAGCAAGTTAAACACCAGCACGGTCAAGATCAGGACAGCCGAAGCACCGGCGGCGATTTCAGGCGCATCCGGCGCCAAGCCCTCAGAATTGATCTTCCAGATATGAACAGCCAGCGTCTCCGCCGGACGGAACGGATTCAGCGGGGACGTCGGACTTAACGGATTCCAGTTGCTAAAATCGAGCCGCGGACTGCTCATCCCAGCCGTAAACAACAGGGCAGCGGCTTCGCCGAACACGCGGCCCGCCGCCAAGATCGTCCCGGTCAGAATCACCGGCAGGGCGATCGGAAGCATCACCGACTGGATTGTTTTCCATTTGGACAAGCCCAGCGCCAAGCTGGCTTCCTTTTGGGCCTGCGGCACGCTGGCCAACCCTTGTTCAGTAATCCTCACCATCAACGGCAGGTTAAAGATCGTCAAAGCCAGCGCCCCTGAGAACAAAGAGAAACCAAAGCCAAACAGGTTCACAAGAACGAGCAGACCAAACAGACCTACCACAATCGATGGAAAAGAGGATAAGACCTCAACAATCAAACGGATAAAATCGGTGATTTTTCCCGGCTTGGCGTATTCGCTCATATAGATTCCCGCACCGATCCCAAGCGGAATCGTGATGATCATGGTCAAGACCAAGAGGAACAGGGAATTAAACAATTGCGGGCCAATCCCGCCGCCTGCCTTAATCGTTTCAGGAGGTGACGTGAGAAAATCAAAGCTGATATGACCCAACCCCCGGACTAAAATAAAGCCAAGCAACCCCGCCATAATCAAGACAATTAAGCCTGCTAAAGCGATAATGGCAACCGTTGCGATTTTGTCGACGGTTTTGGCGCTCATCGTTTTGCTCTCCCTTCCAGCCAACGAACGATAAAGACGAAGACAAACGTCATTAGCATCAAGATTAGTGCCAGTGTCCAGAGGACATTATTCTGCGTTGTGCCCATAACCGTATTCCCCATGCTCAGCGTAATGACACTGGTCAGAGTCGAGGTGGATTCAAAGAGCGAACGCGGAATATGCGGCGCATTCCCGATCACCATCTGCACCGCCAAGGCTTCCCCGAAAGCCCGAGCCATGCCAAGGACCACCCCGGTCAACAAGGACGGCATCGTCGTCGGCAATACGGTCCGCGACAAGGTTTGCCAGCGCGTAGCGCCAAGGGCGTAGGAACCTTCCTTCAGGCCAGGAGGCAGGGCAGACAGGGCATCGGTGGCGATCGACGTGATCGTCGGCAAGATCATGATCGACAATACGGTTGCTCCCGCCAAGATCCCCAGACCTTGTCCCGGAAAAATATCCCGGTAAAAAGGAACGATAATACTCAGCCCAACAAAACCATACACCACCGAAGGAATCCCGGCCAGCAGCTCGATCACCGGCTGTAAATATTTCTTGCCAAACTTCGGCATTATTTCAACCATAAACAAGGCCGCGCTAATGCCAAGCGGTGCCGCGATCAGCGCCGCCAGAATCGATGTGCTGAACGAGCCCAAGATAAACGGCAGGGCGCCAAACATCGGCGGCTCCCCATCCGGCTTCCAGTTCGTGCTGCCGAAAATTTCACCTAGTGAGATTCCGTCTTGAACAAAAGTGCTTAACCCCTTGGTTGCTACGTAATAAACCATCGAGAAGATCGTAACCACCAGCAATACGATACAAAATGAAGCGTAAATTTTGCCGGTCCATTCCTCGACGATATGCGGTTGTATTTTTTTTCTTCCGCCGGACTGAGCCATGAAACCTCTCCCTTTAAGAACAGCACAGAAAGAGGCAGAACAATCCGCCTCTTGCCGTACTGATATTTTGTTATCGAATTCTGCTGATTATTTCTTCGTGATATTGCCGTCCACGTCGCGTACGACTTGCATTTTGCTGGTTGGAATATAACCAAGCTCTACAACGTCGCCGTTGTCGCCTTGAACGTCCGGGGATACCATGTAATCCAAGAAGGCTTTAACGACTTCATTTGGCTCGCCTTTCGTATACATGTGCTCGTAAGCCCATACCGGATAAGTTCCGTTCGCTACGTTTTCTTCCGTTGCGTCTACGCCTTCGTACTTCACAGCTTTAACCGTATCGTCAAGGTAGGACAAGGCCAGATAACCGATCGCCCCTGGCGTTTCGCTCACCAGCTTCTTAACCGTACCGGAGGAATCTTCTTGGATCGAACCTTGCAGGTCCTCTGTTTTTGTACCTAGCGCATATTTCTCAAACGTTGCCCGAGTACCGGAGCTCGACGGACGGTTTACGATTTGAATCGCTTGGTCTGGACCGCCAAGATCTTTCCAGTTGGTGATTTTACCCGTGAAAATTTGAACCAGTTGGTCTTTCGTCAAATTGTCGACCGTGATGTCTGGGTTCACGACAGCTGCCATCGCTACAACGGCAACTTGATGGTCAACCAGTTCGCTGGCTTGAGCCGCATCTAATTTCTCTTCTGCGAAGACGTCGGAGTTCCCGATATCTGCCTGGCCTCCGGAAACTTGCGTCAACCCTGTGCCGCTGCCACCGCCTTGAACTTGTATAGAAACATTCGGATTTTGATCCATGAATTTTTTCGAAGCTTGATCTACTAAAGGTTGTAAAGCCGAGGAACCTACCGCCAAGATCGACCCGGAGAGTTCCGATGTCGCTGCATTACCCCCGTTGCTCGCGGATGCTTCATCCGTAGTGCTTCCGTTGGTACCGGCCGTGTTTGGTGCCGCGTTGTTTTGACCGCAAGCTGCCAGCGCGAAGCTCAGCATCAAAGTCAAAACCAATAACATACTCTTTTTCATTGTTTAGGTTTCCCCCTTAATTGATTTACAGTTTGATTATAGAAAGCGAAGATCAATCCAGTGTTCTCGTTTTGTAAACTTTGTGTAAAATGCGAGGGAATCCTGAGCCTTTAGGTTTATTCTTTGCAAAAAATAAAAAAACACTCGCGCCGATCGGCGAAGAGTGTTTTTGAGAAATGAAGCTATTCGTTGACCCCTGTATTTTTGGACAGCAGTCCTTTGAGTTCTTTCATAAACATGTTGATATCTTTAAATTGTCGATACACCGAGGCAAACCGCACATAAGCAACTTCGTCCACCGGGTAGAGCTGCTCCATCACCAATTCCCCGATTTGCCGGCTCTCAACCTCAGCGTTCGCCGAGTGGCGCAGGGACCGTTCGACTTCGGATACGATAGATTCCAGCTGTTCAACGGAAACCGGACGTTTCTCACAAGCTCGAATCAAACCGCGCAGCATTTTCTCTCGGCTGAACTCCTCGCGGCTTCCATCCTTTTTGATCACGATCAACGGCACTTCTTCCACCATTTCAAACGTTGTAAACCGTCGATTGCATTTCTCGCATTCCCGCCGGCGGCGGATCGAACGGTTCTCGTTCGCTGGTCTCGAATCCAGCACTTTGGTGCCTAAATAGTCGCAATAAGGACATTTCAAGCTAGAACACCTCCCCTTAAAATAACGTCATCACGGCTTGTCACACCGGATGGCAATAAATTACTGCAAAATCATGTGATTGAAATTCATAGTCCGGCACATAATACTGTTACCAACCACAAGGAGGTGAACAAATCATGGCCCAAAATAATAACTCTTCGAACAACCTGGTGGTTAGACAAGCATCCGGAGCTTTGGATCAAATGAAATATGAAATCGCTCAGGAGCTTGGCATCTCTTTCCCACAAGACGGATATGCTGGTAACCTGACTTCTTACGAAAACGGTTCGATCGGTGGTTACATCACGAAACGTTTGGTGACTCTGGCTGAACAACAGCTGGCAGGTCAATTCAAATAACCGATCAACTGAAGAGAGCATTGGCTGGCGTAGGCCGGTCAATGCTTTCTTTTGTTATCACCTTAGGCCCCCTTAGAAATCATCATAAATCTTCAGATATTGTTTATAGTAGTGGGTTACCCGCTGGACATAATGTCGGGTCTCACCAAACGGGATATTTTGCACCGTCTCCAATCGTCCGTCCCATCGCCCGCTCTTCAGCCAATTTTTCACATTGGTTGGTCCGGCATTATACGCAGCGATCATGGCGATGTTGTTGCCGTCGAATTGCTGGGACAGCGATCTCAGATACCAGGTGCCGATCTGGATATTCGTTTCCGTCTCGTTACGGATATCATCCAGCGTCGTTTCGGGCAACTTCGCTTTGGAAATTACCCACTCCGCCGTATCCGGCATGATCTGCATAATCCCGAGCGCGCCTTTCCGGGACTCCACTCCTGATTTGTAGTTCGTCTCCACCTTAATGATCGCCGCAACAATAAACGGATCCAGGCCGTTGTTCTTGGCATGCCGCCGAATTTCTTCTTTATAGTGAATCGGATAAAACAACGAAAGCCATGCCGAATTAAAAAAGATAAGGATGATGAAACCGATAAACAACAGAAGCAAGACTCTTTTTTTGCGAAGCCACCTCATCGTAGTCCCTGATCCCGCCAAAAGTCATCTATCTGTCGCTTCGTTTCCTCAAGTCCACCGCTGTTATCAATCAAAATATCCGCCCTCTCTTTCTTGATTTCGATATCCATTTGGGCGTTGATCCGCTGCTCGGCTGCCTCCTTCGACAGCCCGTCCCTCAACATCAACCGGGTTAACTGTACCTCGCGAGGGACATAAACAACCATAATCCGTTCATAGAGCGGATCAAGCCCCGATTCATAAAGCAGCGGAATATCCGCTACCACCAATCTGTGAGGATCCGCTGCTTCCAGTTCTTCCATGCGCTGCTTCATTTCAGCACGAATCGCCGGGTGCGTTAAGGCCTCCAGCGCCTTGCGCTCCTCCGGGTTCGAGAAGACGATCTCGCCAAGCTTCTTGCGATTTAGCGTCCCATCGGCGTTCAACACGCCCGGGCCAAAACGTTCGCTGACGGCGGCCAATACCGGGTGTTCCGGTTCCATAATCTCTCTGGCGATCACATCCGCATCGATGATGGCAGCTCCGCGCTCGGCCAACAATCGGGAAACCGTACTCTTCCCGGTTGCGATGCCTCCAGTCAGTCCGATGTTCATCCCCTATCCACCTCACAAATCTCTCTCATTTAACGTTGCTTGGTGCGTGCGCGCGTGCTTGTCCGATATGGCGGCTGACAGTTCGGGCAAAAATGAGTGCCCCGCCCTCCTACGACAGTCTTCACCACCGGCCCTCCGCAGTTCAGACAAGGCTCTCCTTGGCGACCATACATCCGCAAGGAATGTTGGAACATCCCCATTTCCCCTTGTCCGTTCACATATGATTTGATGGAGGAACCCCCTGCTTCTACCGCTTCGGTTAACGTCTCAATGATGGCGGTATGGAGCCGCTCCAACTGTGTCTGGTTCAGCTTGTCCGCCGGATATTCCGGATGGATGCCCGCCCGAAACAATGCTTCATCTACATATATATTCCCCAAACCAACGATGTATTCCTGGTTCAACAACGCCGGCTTAATTTTCGTCGTTCTCCGGGAGATTTTGTCTTGGAAGGCTTGAAGGGTAAACGACTCCTCCAGCGGCTCCAATCCCAGCTTCACCAGCGGCTTGTTCGTAAACTCCTCCCCAGGAGCGAACAGATGCATCGTCCCAAACTGGCGTACATCCTTGTAGCGGAGCTCCGTCCCGTCCGTGAACCGGAAGATGACATGGGTATGCTTCTCCACCTCTTCACCGGTCTGATACACCCCGTAACGCCCTTCCATCCGCAAATGGGAGACGAGCACCAGGCCGTCCATGATGATCCGCAAAAATTTGCCGCGGCGTCCAATTTCTAAGATGGTATGGCCGGCAAGCTCGGCTTCAAACCGACGGATATCATCCGGCCGTTGGATGATGCGCGGCAGAAACACCTGCACGCTTTGGATCGTCTTGCCCACGATCAATTGGGTTAAGGTCCGTCGGACCGTTTCCACCTCCGGCAATTCCGGCATATCCTCTCACCTCAATCTAAGTTGTTGTCGGGGGTGGCGGAGCTTACTTCGCTTCGTACCAATTTAATCCGCTCGATACTTCCGCTTTTAATGGTACGGAGAGCTCTAACGCTTTCCCCATCGTTTCCGGAACCAGCTTGCTCATAAGTTCCAGCTCTTCCGGCGGCACCTCGAACACCAATTCGTCATGCACCTGCAAGAGCATGCGGCTCTTTAATCCGTGCTTATGCAGTTCCTCGTCCATGCGTACCATCGCCAACTTGATGATATCCGCCGCTGTCCCCTGAATTGGCGTATTCATCGCCGTCCGTTCCGCGAAGGAACGCAAATTGAAGTTCGAGGCGTTAATTTCCGGCAGATAACGGCGACGCTCAAGCAGCGTTTTCACATATCCATCACGCTTCGCAGTCTTCACGATCTCATCCATGTAACGTCGAACCCCTTGGAAGGCATTAAAATATTGCTCAATAAAGCGAGCTGCTTCCTTCCGCGTAATGTTCAGGTTCTGGGACAGGCCGTAGTCGCTGATCCCATAGACGATGCCAAAGTTAACCGCCTTCGCCGAACGCCGCATATTGGCGTCCACCTGATCCGGGCCTACGCCAAACACGTCCATAGCCGTCTTCGTGTGGATGTCCATATCGTGCAGGAACGCTTCCTGCAGCCCCGGATCCCCGGAAATATGCGCTAACACCCGAAGCTCGATTTGCGAGTAGTCCGCGGACAGAATAAACCATCCTTCCTCAGACGGTACAAATACCTTACGGATTTTGCGGCCTTCCTCCAACCGAATCGGGATGTTCTGCAGGTTTGGATATTGGCTGCTCAAGCGGCCGGTAGCGGCAATCGTCTGCCGGAAATACGTATGCACCTTGCCGGTCTTCGGTGAAATTTCCTTCAGCAGCCCCTCGACATAGGTCGATTGCAGCTTGGCCAACTGGCGGTATTCCAAAATAAACTGCACGATCTCATGATAAGGCGCCAGCTTCTCCAGCACTTCCGCATCTGTGGAGTAGCCGGTTTTCGTCTTCTTGATGACCGGCAGGCCCAGCTTATCGAACAGAATTTCCCCTAATTGCTTCGTGGAATTGATATTAAACTCCTGGCCGGCGATTTCATAAATGCGCGCAACCAATTTATTGATTTGGGCTTCAAATTCTACACCCAGTTCTTTCAAGGCTTCCTTGTTAACGGCAACCCCTTGCTTCTCCATATCGGCCAAAATCCGAGACAGCGGCATTTCCAGTTCATAAAATAATTTCTCCATCTCGTATTTCGCCAAGTCCTCACGTTGCAAAGGCAGGATCCGCAGCAATGCATCCGCCTTGCGGGCCAGATGACGACTTAACACTGCCTGCTCCGGCACTTTGAACTTCGCGCCTTTGCCATACACCTCGTCGTCTCCAGGTACCTGCGGCAGCTGGTATTTCACAGCCAGCCCGCTGATCGTCTGATCACTCTCCGTCGGATCAAGCAAATAAGCCGCCAGCTGAACGTCGTGCTCAGCTCCAGCAAACGCTACGCCATGCCAGAACAGCACCAAGTCAGCCCGGTGCAGATCATACCCGCGCTTGGGCACCTGATCGTCCGCCAGCCAAGCACGTACATCTGCCGCCTCCTCCGCTTGCAACACGTCAAAAGGCAAGTAATAATGACGGCTGGCCGTAGACAGCACCATCCCCATCATTTCGGCCTGATGCGGGTTCTCCCCGTGGGAGTCCACGATGATTCCCTCGATGTTTGGCAAATCGGCCGTAAGCTCCTGAAGGTTATCCAAGTCCACCGTGGTCACCTGGATGTCCACCTGCTCCGCGCGAGCTCCTTCACCGCTTGCATGCTCGCCGCCGGCAAAGTTCATCCGCTCCAGCAGCGACTTAAACTCCAGCTTGCGCAGCATCGGCACCGCGGATTCCTCCGGAATGCCGTCAAACTTCATTTCCTCCCAGGATCGTTCAATCGGAACCTCGCGGAAAATGGTTGCCAGCTGCTTGCTCATGCGGGCATCGTCGGCGTGATTCACCAGATTTTCCTTCATCTTGCCCTTCAATTCGTCGGTATGGGCCAGCACTTCCTCAACGGAACCGTATTGATGCAGCAATTTCAAAGCCGTCTTCTCGCCGATTCCCGGTACTCCCGGAATATTATCGGACGTATCTCCCATCAGCCCCTTCAAATCGATGATTTGCAGCGGCTTCAGTCCATATTTCTCTTCGATTTGCTGCGGGCCGTAAGGCTCAACTTCACTGACACCTTTGCGCGTTAACGCCACTTTCACCCGATCGCTGACGACTTGCAGCATATCCTTATCCCCGGTCACAACCAGCACTTCGTGACCAGCCTCTTCCGCTCGTTTGCTCAAGGTGCCGATAATGTCGTCCGCTTCGTAACCGGACAGTTCAAACCAGGCGATGCCAAAGCTCTCCAGCAGCTCGCGCATCAGCGGAAATTGCTCGGACAGCTCCGGCGGCGTTTTCTCGCGTCCACCCTTATACTCCTGATACCCTTCATGTCGGAACGTCACCTTGCCCGCATCAAAGGCAACCAACATATGGGTAGGGCGTTCCTCCTGGATCAGACGCAACAGCATATTGGTGAAACCGTAAACGGCATTCGTATGCAATCCGTTGGAGTTCGTAAGCGGCGGCATCGCAAAAAATGCCCGGTAAATGATGCTGTTCCCATCTATAAGAATCAATTTTTCCATACGACACCTCGTCCACAGTATTCTACCTTATCCTATGATAACACAGGGGCCATCTCGATAACACCAAAGCCGGTCTTGGAAAAGAAAAACCGGCCGCAGCCTGCGTAATTTCGCAAGCTGCGACCGGTTGGACGCACGTAAAACTCCTCTTGAAAGTTATTGATTCAGGTCCGGACGATGCCCGGTCACCAGGTAAACGGCACTTTCCCCGATATTGGTTGCATGGTCGGCGATTCGCTCGATGTATCGGCCTACCAACGTCAGCAGCATCGCCTGCTGGAGGGATTCCGGGTTATTGATCATATATCCGTACAACTCTTGAATCATCTGGCTGTACAGGTGATCCACTTCGTCATCATCCTTGGCCATCTTATAAGCCAGATCGGTATTCTCATCCAAATACGATTGCAGCGATTCTCGTACCATTAGAACAACCAGCTCGGACATCTTCGGGATATCGATGAGCGGCTTGATTAATTTCTGGCCTTCCAGCCGCAGGGTGACCTTCGCGACATCGATGGCCAAGTCGCCCATCCGCTCCAAATCGCTGGAAATTTTAAACGCTACAATAATCCGCCGCAGGTCCTTGGCCACCGGTTGCTGCGTCACGATCAGGCGCGAGCCGATGTCCATCACTTGCTCCTCCATTTTGTTCAGCTCGACATCGCGTTCAATGATCGTTTTCGCTTTGGCCGAGTCCAGCGCCTGCAGGGCATGGATTGCCTCCGTCAGCGCCGCTTCTACATGCTCGCCCATCTTTCTCAGCAGCTGCCGTAAATCCTCCAGATTCTGATCAAATTCCTTTCTTTGAATCATCTTGCTGCAGCCTCCTTGTTATCCGAAACGACCGGAAATGTAATCTTCAGTGCGTGGATCCTGCGGCGTGGAGAAGAGCTTCTGCGTATCATCCGCTTCCACAATTTCTCCGTTCAGGAAGAAGACCGTCTTCCCCGAGATGCGAGCCGCCTGGTGCATGTTATGAGTGACCATCACAATCGTATAGTTATCTTTTAATTGCTGCACCAGCTCCTCAATTTTGAGGGTAGAGATCGGGTCCAGCGCTGAAGTGGCTTCATCCATAAGCAAAATATCCGGCTGCACGGCGATCGCCCGAGCGATGCAAAGCCGCTGCTGTTGCCCGCCAGACAAACTCAGTGCCGACCGTTTCAGAAAATCCTTCACCTCGTCCCACAGTACAGCCTGGCGAAGGCTGCGTTCCACGATTTCATCCAGCTCCGCTTTATTCTTGATGCCGTGTAACCTTGGACCGTAAGCTACATTGTCATAAATCGATTTCGGAAAAGGATTGGGCTGCTGAAACACCATCCCTACCTGTTTGCGTAAAGCCTCTACCTCGACATCATCACTGTAGATGTCCGTATCGGAAATTCGGACAACCCCTTCAATCCGCGTGCCCGGAATCATATCATTCATCCGGTTCAATGTGCGGAGAAGCGTCGATTTTCCGCAGCCGGAGGGGCCGATGAATGCGGTGATGGCTTTTTCCGGAATATCCAGGGAAACGTCCTTTAACGCATGGAATCGGTCATAGTATAGGTTTAGTTTTTGAATCCGGATGATCGGTTTCATTGCAGCTCTCCTTCACCAAAAATACGTCTATGTCACCGGTCCACGTCTCGAAGAAGCCGTTACAGACCGGGGAATGCCAAGCAAACTTGAAGCACGGTACCCGCCAATCGCGAGCCCGTGCTAGTTCTTGATCGATTTAGTTCCTGTACACATATTCTCGATTTATCTTGTGTCAATCAATTGAATTCTATCGCACTTATGTAAAATGACATGGGCTACATTGTAAACGGAGTGTAAAAATTTACGAAAGTGATGTTAAATGCTGCAGCTCCATGAGCACAATTCGCGTTCGCTCGGCCGCCATTTCGGATGAGCGAAACATCTCCTGGCTGCGCTGCTCTGCCACCCGAGCCGACTCCACCAGCGATTGGAACGTCCCGTCCGCGTTCACAACCCGCTCATGACTCTCCGCCATCTCCTCCACAGTTGAAGTGGCGGTGGCAGCCGTTTGCTGAATGAAGTGATTTACAGCCCCCAATGTCTCGCTAATTTCCTCTGAGAAGCGCTTGGTCTGCAAGGCTAGCTTACGAACCTCGGAGGCGACGACTGCAAAACCGCGGCCGTGCTCGCCGGCATGTGCCGCTTCAATGGAGGCGTTCATCGCAAGCATGCCGCTTTGGTCCGCAAGGCGGCGGATATGATCCGCCACTGATGAGATCTGCTGCATCTGCTCCAGCAGCTTGGCCATTTGCTTCTCTTGGAAACGAGCCATCTCAAGCACCCGGGTAAACGACGCCTTGACAGCTTCAAGCTCTTGCCGCCCCTCCAACGATAATGCGTTCATCTGTTCTAATTCCTGCCAGCTTCGTTTTGCCGATTCCGCCACATCTCCCATCGAGTATTCGATCTCTACGATCCGGTCCCGGCTGTCACGCACCGCCGCTTGCCTTGCTTCCTCTGCCTCCCGTTGCAGCTCCCGAGACATCTGCATCAAATCCTGAATCGTCAGAATCCCGTAATATTTGCCTTGATCGGTCAGGATGAGCCCATCATAGAAGGAGGCTCCCTCCCTTCCCAACGCCAAATCCAGCAGTTCACCTGCTGTTGTGTCCACCTCGCAAATCAAAGGCTGCTGCTCGACAAACTGAAATATTGCGACTTCATAAAAGAGATCAGCAGCAAACCGACCCGCCATATGGCGAAAAAACCGATCCCTCATCAACAGCCCCAGAGGTATGTGATCATCATCACAAACCACGATACACGGAAGATCAGGCTGACGTTGAAACTGCCCCATCACCTGACGACAGGGAACCTCCGGGCCAATAACCGGTACTTTGCGACAGAAAGAACGGGCTTCCACCGTTGTGATCACTTTACTGCCTGCTCCTGCCTGCCCTCCATTCGAGCATTCCTCATACCTCACCGATGCCGCACGGTGAATCTCGCCTGCTTCGCCGCTTGCTGTCCCGCTCTTTGTCTCTTTATCTGTCGAGCTTTCCAGCACTGCTATGGCCTGTTTAACCAACCTGCTTCACTCCCCCATATGTAAACACTGCGTTCAATCTAATCATAGAGGGAGAATATTAAGTCTTTGCACCTAGGATGTTAGGTCTATGTAAAAAAAAGAACGTCCACCCTCAAAGTTACATGATGGACGCTTGCTTCTTATTGACAACCAGCTTATAGCCGACACCGCGAATGGAATCGATATGCACAGACTGCGGATCCAGCTCCAGCTTCTTGCGCAGTGAGCTGACGTGCACATCCACCGTCCGCTGTCCTCCAATATAATCAAATCCCCACACGGCGTTCATCAGATCGTCTCGAGTCATGACCACACCGGGCTTGCGGGCCAAGTACAACAGCACCTCAAATTCCTTAGGTCTCAGCGTGATAGGTTCCCCGTTCAGCGTCACCTCGTATTTCTCGGGGTAGATCGCCAAGGGGCCCAGCACGATATGGGAAGTATCCTGCTTGGCTGGCTGCTCGCGTTCTTCCTGGCCGGTGGAACGGCGGAGAACAGCAGCAACGCGAGCCAGCAGCTCCGCAACGCCAAAGGGCTTCGTGATATAATCATCAGCACCGGATTTCAAGCCTTGGACGACCTCTTCCTCCGCATTTTTGGCGGTCAGAATAATCACTGGCGTCTTCACGCCCTCGCTGCGAAGCTTCGTCATGATCTCGAAACCGTTCATGCCCGGCAACATCAAATCAAGCAAGATCAGATCAAAATCCTGCCGAAGTGCGGTTTCGTAACCGGTTTGCCCGTGATCCTCTACGATAACTTCATAGCCTTCGTTCGTCAGGTTGTAAGACAAAAGCCGGGATAACGTCGGTTCATCTTCGATAACCAATAGACGTTGAGTCATAGTACCCTCCATTTGTTAGCGGTACAAGTTCATGTCTGAACCAATATCACTTTAATGACAAGCCCAGCATATCACGGCAATGTTAACGTAGTGTAAAGTTCAACAAAAAACGGTTTACATTTTATTTTATGGTCCCCGGATCGTTCTTAATCATCCAGAGAATGCATCAATGGCAGTTCCAGAATAAACGTTGTCCCTTCGCCTACCTTGCTCTCCACGCGGATGCTGCCGCGGTGCAGATCGACAAGGTGCTTGACGATGGACAAACCAAGTCCTGTCCCACCGGAGCTGCGAGATCTAGCTTTGTCCACCCGGTAGAACCGTTCAAAAATTCGCGGCAAATCCTTCTTCGGAATGCCAATCCCCGTATCGCTGACGAGAATACGCACCTTCTCCTCGTCCCCGCCTTCGCCTATGATGCTAGCGGATACTCGAACTTTCCCGCCTTCCAGGGAATAGCTGATCGCATTGGACAGCAAATTCATGAAGATTTGCCGCAGCCGGTCTTCGTCCGCTTCGATAAACAAATGCTCGGGCACGTCATGCGACATCGAGATCGACTTCTTCTCCGCAGCCGGGAGAAGCACCTCATACAAGCTGTCAAACAGCTCGCTCAACTGCACTGGCGCGTACTCCAGCGGTACTCGCTTCGATTCGATTTTGGACAGTTCCAGCAGGTCGCCAATCAGCCGGTTCAGCCGGTCGCCTTCGTCATAGATGATCTGCAGAAAAGAACGGGTGGTTTCCTCGTCCTTCACCCCGCCGGCAAGCAGCGTCTCGGCAAAGCCCTTGACCGCGGCAATGGGTGTCTTCAATTCGTGGGACACGTTGGCTACGAATTCGCTGCGCATCCGTTCCAGCTTACGAATTTCGGTAACATCCTGCACCAGGAACAACATGCCGCGATAGTTGCCATTATCCTCAAACATCGGCACCCCGTCGAAATGCAAAATTTTCTCTTCGGGATCATAGACATTACGTTCTTCCTGTACCGCTTCCTTCCGGGCGATGCCTTCCTCCATAAATTTCACGAATTCGTAATTTCGCTTAAGCTCCTGATACGGTTTGCCCAATACCATCTCGCCCTTCGTATGGAGGATGCGTTCTGCTTTCCGGTTAATCAAGGCGACATGCTCAGTGGCATCGACCATAAGAATACCGCCGGTCATATTGGCGAGGACGCTTTGCATCAAATCCTCGTTATCTCGGATCAGCTTAAGCTGCTGCTGAAGGCTGTCCGCCATTCCGTTAATCGCCATGCCCAGCTGACCGATTTCGTCCTTCCGAGCCAATTTCACTCTAGCGTCGTAATCAAAACGGGAAATCCGGTGAGCTACGCGAGTAATTTGCACCAGCGGCCTTGTTAATCCCGAAGCCACTCGATAGCTCACCAGCCCCGCGATGAGGAATAAAACAAGCAACGCGCCAAAAAGCCACATCCAAGCTTGGGCAAGCCCTTCCTCCACCTCAGCCAAACTCATCGAAAGCCGAATATAACCGTCAAATCCGCCGGCGGTCACGCGTTGAGCGACATACAGCATATTTTGGCCAATCGTATCGCTGTACCGAATTGCACTCCCGACGTTCCCGCCTGCTGCAGATTCAATCTCCTGACGATGGGCATGGTTATCCATATGCTCCGGGTCGGATTCCGAATCACCAATAACGTTCCCGTCCAGGGTGATGAACGTGACCCGGGAACCGGTCAGCTCTTCGAATTTCTTCGCTTGACGTTCGTAGTAAGCCTCAGCCTCGGGATTCCCTTGGGCGGGAACGAAATCCACAGTAGCTTCCAGCAAATTAATTTCCCGGGCCATATTTTCTTCTAGCGCACGAATGTGCATATTCTTAAACATCTGGGCCATCGTTAGTCCGGCGGCCAACATGGAAATGCCCAGCAAAATCATCAGGATGAGGGTTAGGCGCGAGCGAAAGGTTTTCATGGTTATTTAAACACCGGATCCTTAAATGCGGCGAGCTTCGCCAACGAATCCTTCTCCACACCTTCATGCAAGCTGTCCCCGTGCGAATCCATCGTCACGATCGCTGCAAAACCTTCGACCTCCAGGTGCCACATCGCTTCCGGAACACCAAATTCCAAGAAATCAACGCCGTTGACCTTCTTGATACATTCCGCATAGTACTGTGCTGCCCCGCCAATCGCGTTCAAATACACGCCGCCATGCTCTTTCAAGGCAGCCAGCGTCTTCGGCCCCATGCCGCCCTTACCGATTACGGCGCGAATGCCAAACTTCTTCATGATATCCCCTTGATACGGTTCTTCGCGAATACTGGTCGTTGGTCCAGCCGCCTTCACGTGCCATCCTTCCTCGTCTTTTAGCATAACTGGTCCACAGTGATAAATGACCGCACCGTTCAAATCCAGCGGAGCGTCATGATCCATTAAGTATTTGTGCAGCGCATCCCGACCAGTGTGCATTTCCCCATTGATGATGACTACATCTCCCACCCGCAGGCTACGGATTTGCTCTTCCGTCACCGGGGTTTGCAGCACTACTTCTCGGCTGGCTGGCGCAGGTGTCCCTTCCGCAGCGGCTTCAGTTGTAACCGACTCAAATTCGTCCTCAACCGGCACCTCGCTGCCACGTTCATAAAGCCATTCCCGAATTGCGCCGGTTGCTGGATCAATCTCCACGCCCTGACGGCGGAACGCCCAGCAGTTATAAGCAACGGAGACAAAGAAGCTTGCCGGAAGCCGATTTATCGCCCCGACTTTGCAGCCCAGCAGGGTAACCTCTCCGCCAAAGCCCATCGTTCCAATCCCCAACTGGTTGGCGGTTTCCATAATATATTTTTCAAGTCGGTCCAAATCCGGATTAGGATTCACGTCATCCAGCGGGCGGAACAATTGCTGTTTAGCGAGCTCGTATCCTGTCGTCCGATCGCCGCCGATGCCCACGCCAAGGAATCCTGCGCTGCATCCTTGCCCCTGCGCTTGGTACACGGCATGCAGGATGCATTTACGAATACCGTCAAGGTCACGTCCGGCTCGGCCCAGTCCCTCTAACTCGGTTGGAAGGCTGTACTGGATATTTTTATTTTCGCACCCGCCGCCTTTTAAAATCAGCCGGATGTCAATCGAATCCTGTTCCCATTGCTCGAAATGAATGACCGGCGTCCCCGGACCCAAATTGTCTCCACTGTTCGCTCCGGTGAGTGAATCCACCGAATTGGAACGCAGCTTACCTTCTTCCGTGGCACGCTTCACCGCAGCGTGAATCGCCTTCTTCATTTCAATTTGATTCGCCCCTACCGGCGTGTGAATCATAAACGTGAGCATCCCGGTATCTTGGCAGATCGGTGAAACTTGCTCCTCTGCCATCCGAATGTTCTGCGCAATGGTTGACATGGCCAACCCGGCCCGTGTCGCCCGGTTTTCTAAGGCACGGCCCCGATTCACTGCACGACGAACGTCGCCCGGCAATTTCGTTGAAGCTTCCACAATCAATTCGTATACGCTTTCTTCAAACTGGTGCATGATCCAAGAATCCCCTCTCCCTGCCATCTTGTTAGTACCTTTGGCGCAAAATATGATTCATCCCATGATGTCGTTAACCTATCGCATTCTTTAGATTCATAATAACATAAGAACTCGATTCGGTTGACGATTTCTGTCCAAAATCAGCTCCGAATTCAGTGAGATTTATCACTGAACAATTTCTATAAAGGGCTGATTCTGCGAAAAAAACGGATAGAACCCTCAAGCTGTTCGGTCCTGTGCCGAATTTCCTGAGGGTTCGATTACATGAATTGATCCAATCTCAGAATCTTAGCCTGAAGGCTAGCCGTTGACAATCTCACCGCCGTTGATATGCAGCACCTGGCCGCTCATATACGAAGAATCATCCGAAGCCAAGAAGACGTAAGCCGGAGCCAACTCCTCCGGTTGACCAGGCCGTTGCATTGGCGTTGTTCCACCAAATTCGGATACTTGCTTCGCATCGAAGGTAGACGGGATGAGGGGCGTCCAGATCGGTCCCGGGGCAACAGCATTCACCCGGATGCCTTTGCTTCCAACAACGTTCATCGATAACGCCCGCGTGAAGCTGACAATTGCCCCTTTCGTGGCGGAGTAGTCAATCAGCTGCGGGTTGCCTTTATAAGCCGTTACCGATGCCGTATTAATAATTGAGCTGCCCTTGCGTAAATGCGGCATCGCTGCCTTCGTCAAATAAAACATGGAAAAGATGTTCGTCCGGAATGTCTTCTCCAGTTGTGCCGCCGAAATGGCTGTAATGTCTGGCTGCGGATGCTGCTCAGCCGCATTGTTCACCAGGATGTCCAAGTTTCCGAGCTCCTGTACCGTCTGTTGTACCGCCTTCTCGGCAAATGCTTCGTCGCCGATATCACCGGCGATCAACAGGCATTTGCGTCCTTCTTGTTCGACTTCCTGTCGAGTCACGTTCGCATCCTCGTGTTCATTTAAGTAAACGATGGCCACATCGGCACCCTCTTTAGCGTAAGCTACCGCCACCGCCCGGCCAATACCGCTGTCACCTCCGGTGATCAACGCCACTTTGCCCTTTAGCTTGCCTGCTGCCTTGTAGTTCCCTTCATATTCTGGACGCGGGTGCATCTCGGATTCGATACCTGGCTGATGGTTTTGATGCTGAGGCGGCAAGGTTTGCTTCGCTTGTCCATTACCTGCCATTGCTGCATCCTCCTTTACGGTAATTGGTGAACCTCGGTACGAACGTACCTGTCCACTCACTCACCTCTTAGGATAGCCTGACATCCCCAGCTTATCCGTCTATGATTTCCAATGGACCCCGAATCGTTCAAACAACCATGCTGCATCGTGCTTCCGCAGGGAAGCAAATTTCTCCTTCCGAGCTAATGCCAGTGGGCTGAGCTGTGCTGCTTCCAACAACTCTTCGCCAAACGCCTGATTCACCTGTTCCCTACAAACCGAAGTCAGTTCATCCCCAAAATGTAAGTTCGCAAGGGTCAGTAGATCCACACCCCACATTTCCCGGCTATTGTCATAGGGGAAATTCTGACGGAAGACTTGCATTAACGTCACATCCGGGACAATCTGGCAGGTTCTCCCCTGCAACCAGAGCCTCAAGGAAAATTCCGCCGTCTCCACATCCTTGCCGAAAAAGCCGTCCACCAGCCCCTCCATCTCGCGAAACGTACTACGCCCGACGGCAAAGCATTCCCAAGACAACCACGGGATGTCCAGGTTCTGATCTGCACGCTGGATCGGGTAGCGGCGCAACAAGCCAATCATCCCTCCGACCTCCTTGCTGGCCGGGACGGTGGAACGTTCACTCTTCTCAAAAGCCGGGGATACGGCATCGGCTTGTCCCTGCATAAGCGGCTCCAACAGCCGCTCCATCCATCCGTCATCATAATATAAATGAGAGCCGCTGAAGATCAGATAATCCCCCCTAGCATGCGCTGCACCGAGATTACGCGCCGATGTTCCGGGCTCCCCCTTGATCCGTTGAAACGGCTGATCAAACCGATAGTTCATCAAGAAATCACAGCACCCGTCAATCGAACCTTCATCAACGATGATCACTTCATACGGCAAGGTCGTCTGCGACACTTTCAAAGATTCCATCGTCGTGTACAAATCGATTCCATTATTTTTGACTGCGATAATAATTGATACTGATGTTGATGAGGAAGACATACATGATCTCCTTATATTTAGTAAGAATAAATAATAGGATATAATTTAGTAAATCCTGTAATTCCATAATAACCCAATTCGTACTTTCAGTAAATACAAACAAAACCTGTAGTTTATTATCTTTCCAACAGGTTCTAACTTAAGGTAAATACAGGAGGGGTAATATGGATTACGAGGCATTGGGGAAAAGGCTGCGTCAAGAACGGCATAAAATGCACTTGACCCAGGAAAAACTCGCCGAACGCATTGAAGTTTCGGACGCATACATAGGGCAAATCGAACGGGGAGAACGTAGTCTATCCCTGGAAACGCTGGTGAAATTGGCGAATCAATTGGGTGTTACCGTTGATTATTTGCTCCACGATTCGATTGAGATTAGTGACGATCATTTCTTGGATCAGATCCAACAGATCGTCATGAACCGTTCTACGAAAGAGAAGCAACTGGCGCTCGATATTTTAAAATTAATGTTCACCCATTTGGACGAGTTGAAAAAGGCGAATCAAAGTCCTTCCTGAACTTAGCGCCAACGCTGTTTAAACAGCTAGAGTGAAAGGCTGGGCGAGGCCCAGCCCCTCCTCATCAAACCGTACGTGAGGTTTTCCCTCATACGGCTTTCCGATGTTCGTCATCATGAGCATGCAGATTACAAGAGCGTTTTAAGTCCATATTGAATAGACAAAGACTTCACTTCGCGCAGCGAACTCAACCATCGTCTGCGTTTGTGTTTCTTAGCATACCACTTCGCAAACCGCTGCCGGATATACCAATCCAACTTCGCCATCTTCCTCTGGCTGTAAGCTGTGTAGTAGTAATTGCGCCAGCCTTGAATCTTTGGATTCAGGTACTCCACGTGCTCTTCGAAACTCAGGCGTCGCAT